>JAFTHD010000050.1 GCA_017457585.1 Bacillota bacterium
GAGATACTGCACAGGTAGGACCTCAGATCGCTGAGAACCTTGGTGTACCTCAGGTATCATACGCTGAAGAAGTAACTGTAAACGGTAAGGAAGTCCTCGTTAAGAGACAGTACGAAGACAGATATCACATGATCAAGCTGCAGATGCCTTGCCTGCTGACAGCTCTTCAGGAACTGGCAGAGCCAAGATACATGCACGCTGGCGGTATCATCGATGCTTACAACAAGGACATCACAGTTTGGGGATTTGACGATCTGAAGGACGGCCTGAACCCTGACGATATCGGTCTTATGGGATCACCTACAAGAGTAGTTACTTCATTTGGTAAGATGCAGAAGGGCGCAGGCGTTAAGTATGACGTTCCTGCTGACGAAGCTGTACAGATTATCATTGATAAGCTTGAAGAAAGACACTTAATCTAAGTAGGGGAGGAGTTAACAAATGAGCAGAAACTTAGAATCAGCAAAAGATATTTATGTAGTAGCTGAGCAGAGAGACGGCAAAGTAGCTAAGGTAACTCACGAACTGCTTGGTGAAGCAAATATTCTGGCTAAGGACCTTGGAGAGAAGGTTGTAGCAGTAGTAATCGGTGCTAACGTAGCAGACCAGGCTCAGGAAATGCTTGAGTACGGTGCTGACGAAGTAATCGTAGTAGAAGACGACAGACTCGGCGAATACATCACAGAGCCATACACAAAGGCACTGGTACAGATGATCAACGAGTTCGACCCTAACATCGTTCTCTTCGGAGCAACTTCAATCGGTAGAGACCTTGCTCCAAGAATCGCAGCAAGAGTTCACACAGGACTGACTGCTGACTGTACTCACCTTGACATCGACATGCAGAAGTACTTCGACTTCCTGGCAGCAACTTCAACTGCTGACAGAGCTGCTATCGAAAGAAAGCTCGGCATGGACGACAAGACTCTGAAGATGACAAGACCTGCATTCGGTGGTAACGTAATGGCTACTATCAGATGTGCAGAGCACAGACCTCAGATGGCTACAGTAAGACCTGGCGTTATGAAGCTGGCTGAAAAGGAAGTTGGCAAGCAGGGTAAGGTTACAGTAATGAAACCTGAACTGGAAGATGCAGACTTCAACGTTGAAATCGTAGAAATCGCTAAGGATGAGAAGAAGGCAGTTGATATTACAGAAGCTAAGGTTCTGGTATCAGGCGGAAGAGGAATCGGAAGCGCTGCATTCTACAGCGAACTGCAGAAGGTTGCTGACAGGCTGGGCGGCGAGATTTCATCATCAAGAGCTAACGTTGATGCAGGCTGGATTGAGAAGTCAAGACAGGTTGGACAGACTGGTAAGACTGTAAGACCTGACCTGTACATGGCTTGCGGTATCTCAGGAGCTATTCAGCACCTGGCTGGTATGGAAAGTTCAGAGTACATCATCGCTATCAACAAGAACGAAGATGCTCCTATCTTCGAAGTTGCAGACCTTGGAATCGTTGGTGACGTTAAGGTTATCATCCCTAAGCTTTACGAAGCACTGGATAAGTACAAGGCTGAGCATGAGATCAACTAATTACTAACCATAATAATTAAGGACCGGCATTTCGCCGGTCCTTTTTAAATACTGGGAATGTTGCGCTATTCTACAGTCCTTCTTCCATCTCTGCGACTTTGAGCATAATCGCACATTCTATTCGTTTCTTGTGAAGTTTACAGCCCAGATCATATACGCCATTTATGCTTCCCGTCGTGTGATAAGCGTTTGCCGCACATCCGCCGCTGCAGTAGAGCTTAGCGAAGCAGTCCTCACATTCCTCGTGGGAGTAGACATTGCATTCTTTGAACTGATCCGTTATCTCACCATTTGTAATGCCGTCCCATACGTTGCCGAGGAGGAATCTGTCCTCTCCAACGAACTGGTGGCAAGGGTAGAAGTCTCCGGAAGGTGTGACGGCAAGGTACTCCGTGCCAACACCACAGCCTGAAATCCTCTTCACGATGCAGGGACCGCCTTCAAGGTCGATCATGTAGTGGTAGAAGGTGAAGTCCGATCCATCCCGTCTTCTCTTTCGCTCCAGCATTTCTGTCGCAAGTCTTTCATACTCGCTGAGAAGCATCTCGGTATCTTCTTCGCGCAGGGCATAGGGAGCATCAGGCGGTGCAACCACAGGTTCTATGCTGAGTTCCTTGAATCCCAGATTTGCCATGTGGATGATGTCGCTGGCAAAGTCCGTGTTATAGTGAGTATAGGTGCCTCTAACGTAGTAATCCTTCTGATTTCGCGCTTCTGCGAGACGTTTGAACATGGGGAGTATGGCATCGTAAGTGTTCTCACCGCTATTTGACTTTCGCATTTTATCGTTAACTTCCGGACGGCCGTCAAGAGAGATGACCACATTGCTCATTTCACGGCCGCAGAAGTCGATGACTTCATCGTCAAGGAGAATACCATTGGTCGTTAAGGTGAATCTGAAGTTTTTGCCTGTTTCCTTTTCTCGCGAGCGACCGTATTCCACTAATTTCTTGCAGACTTCCCAGTTGAGTAGGGGCTCGCCTCCGAAGAAGTCAACTTCGAGATTTTTCCTGTCGCCGGAGTTTTCGATAAGCCAGTCGAGAGCCGCCTTGCCCGTTTCGTATGACATGAGACCCCGCTCACCGTGATATTCACCGTCACCTGCGAAGCAGTAAGCACAGCGCATGTTGCAGGCATGGGCAACGTGAAGACAGATGGCCTTGACGACCGACTGTCGCTTTTTGAAAATCGGCGCAGCACCTGCGAAGATGTCCTCTGTGAAGAGCTGCCTGGAAGCCTTTAATTCTTCGATATCCTCCAGCGTCTCTGCCACGTCTTCTTCAGAGACATGGTGTTTTGCAGTGATGGCTGCAGAGATCTCCTCCGGTGAATTGCCTTCGTACATAGATATAATGTCATATGCTACGTCATCAACTGTGTGTATGCATCCGCTGTTGGAATCAAGTATGATGTTGTATCCGTTTAGTCTGTACTGATGAACCATTTGTTTCTCCCAATGGTAATTAGTGTTTTACGCAAAGAATTCGGGCGCTCGTAAATTTCCGGCGCTCATTGAAAAGCTGCACCCGGAAGCCGGAATGCAGCATTCTTAACGGTATATAGACGAATAAGCTCAGCTTATTTGCACTTCTCGCACTGCTGGTTCGCAACACTGCAGGACGTTTTGCTTGCGGACTGGCAGGAAGTCTGACACTCGCCGCAGCCACCGTTCTTAGCGGATTTCTCCAGATCGCGTGATACTAAAGTCTTAATTCTCTTCACTTGGAATTCCACCTTTCTCTTATGATTTCTGTAATACTTACAGAAGCAATGATACCATAATATTTCAATAATGTAAATGACACAGACCCTATAATTTGGTAATATTATAAGTAAGGTTTGTATGGAGAACTGGAGGCTTATATGGACAAGAAGGAGCTTAGAAAGCAGATTTTAAGTGAGAGACGTGCCATGTCCGATACGGATGTACACGACAAATCTCTTCTCATATGCGACAATATTAGAAAAAGTCACGCCTATTCTCTTGCAAAGGACGTTTGTCTCTACATGCCTATCAATAACGAGGTTGACGTGGCGCTGATGATCGACGATGTGCTCGCCAGCGGCAGACGTGTCTGGCTGCCTAAGATAGTGGAGGGCAGCATGGATTTTTATCACTACGACAGAGAAACTCCTGTAGTCCTGGGTGCATTTGAAATCACAGAGCCGGATTCTGACGAGGTTTTGGAGGCAGGTGAGGCTACTCTCGTAATAATGCCGGGGGCGGTATTCTCAGAGACGAGGGACAGGATAGGGTATGGAGGAGGATACTACGATATATATCTGGACAGGCATCCCGAAGTTATGACAGTAGCGGCATGCTTTGATATGCAGATCGTAAAAAGTATCCCGGCGGAGCTTCACGATGTGAAACCGCAGGCCATAGTCAGCGAAAAGAGGATCATTGAAGAATAGAGAGCCTGTAGCTCTCTGGAAATAAGATGGGCTTGTTGCTCTCTGTAGATAAGATGAGAGCTTATTGCTCTCTGGAGATAAAATATGGATGAAAAGGAACTGAAGGCTCTGCTGGAAGCGGTGCGCGACAATCGGATCGATGTAAGCGAGGCTGCAGAGAAGCTTAAGACCCTGCCCTTCGCAGATCTGGGATACGCAAAAGTAGATCATCACAGGATGATAAGAACGGGATTCCCGGAGGTTATATACGGCGCTAACAAGTCACCCGAGCAGATTGCAAATATCATGTCAGAACTCGCTTCAGAGGGTGGCAACATCATGGCGACGAGGTGCTCCGGCAAAGTTTTTGAGCAGGTGAGTGATAAGCTACCGGAAGAGATGAAAAGTGAGGACGCTGCGGCGCGCCTAAACTACCATGAAGAAGCCAGGATCATTTCCCTCGTTCAAAGGGAACTTCCGGTGCTCGGAAGGGTTGCCGTTGTGACTGCAGGGACATCCGACATTCCCGTAGCCGAAGAGGCTGCCGTTACAGCAGAGCTTATGGGAAGCCAGGTGGAAAGAGTGTACGATGTGGGAGTCGCCGGAATACACAGGCTCATTGCAAGACTGGAGGTCATCAGAAAGGCTGACGCCGTCGTCGCCGTGGCCGGTATGGAAGGGGCTCTGGCCAGCGTAGTAGGGGGACTGGTAGAGGTTCCCGTAGTTGCCGTTCCTACCAGCGTAGGATACGGTGCGAATCTGGGCGGAATATCGGCACTGCTCAGCATGCTGAACAGCTGTGCCAACGGAATCGGGGTAGTGAACATCGATAACGGTTTTGGCGCAGGATACCTTGCAACTTTAATAGCGAAAGATAAGAAAAAGTAGTGTTTAACACTTTACATGAATAAAGCAAAGAGGTATAATGCATACTGTAGTGCGTTAATGCGTTATCGCTTTAATGTGATAAAGTAAAGGGCAAAGACGACGGCTGCGAAATTATTATACCGGGAGGCATGATTGACGGAAATGAAAGACAACTTGACGGATTACAATTTGAGACCCGACGAGAGGGCTTCTCTCGAACTGAGAAGACTTTACGAGAAGTACGGGTATAAGAAATATAAGATGGGTCAGTTTGAGGAATACTCTCTCTACGCCAGCAACAGCGATTTCCTTGCTGGCAACAGGGTGCTCACCTTTACAGACCTGGACGGCAGACTTCTCGCCATGAAGCCTGACGTTACTTTGAGTGTTATGAACAATACTAACGTAGGCGAAAATGATACGGAGAAGTTCTACTACATAGAGAACATCTACAGGGAGAACAGGGAGAGCCATAACTTCAAGGAGATCAGACAGATGGGTCTCGAGTACCTGGGGAACGTGACGAATCACGGTGTTTTGGAAGTGATTCTCATGGCTGCCAAGACCCTCGATGAGATAAGCGAAGATAACCTTCTGGAACTGAATAACATGAACTACGCGGTAGATCTGCTTTCCTCCCTGGGCATGTGGGAGAAGACGTATTTTAAGACCCTTACAGCAATAAGACAGAAGAACATTACCAGTCTCAGAGAACTGGCGCAGAAGGCCGAGCTGGGCGAGCGGGAGACAGACGTGCTCTGCCAGCTTCCATTCCTTTACGGCGGTATGGAGGAGACCATAGAGAGGGCTAAGGAGCTTGCAATCAACGAAGAGATGTTGGAAGACGTTCGCGAACTTGAAGTATACTGCAACGCACTTTCGGAGCTGGGATACGACAGGAACCTTCAGCTTGATTTCAGCATGATAAATGACATCGATTATTACAACTCGATCACCTTCAGAGGATACGTGAGGGAACTTCCGGGATGTGTCCTTGCAGGCGGCCAGTACGATAAGGCAATGAGCCAGCTTGATAAGAAGGGCGGAGCAATCGGATTTGCCCTGTACCTCGATGAGCTGAACAAAGGTGAACAGCCGGTTTCAGCGTACGACGTGGATGCAGTTTTAAGGCACGATGAAAGCGACGATCTTGTGTTGGTAGCAGAGGCCGCTAAGAAAATTCAGTCTGAGGGCAAGACGGTCAGGTGCGTTACCTCAGGGGAGGATATACGGTGCAGGGAAGTCTACGTTCTCAAGGATGGAGAGCCGGTAAAGGAGGTGTCATCATGTTAACCATCGCATTGCCAAAGGGCAGGCTTGGAGACAAGGTGTACGACATGCTGGCGTCTGCAGGCTACGATTGTCCGGGATACTACGACAAGAACAGAAAACTCGTCTTTGAAAGTCCTGAAAGAGGCGTACGGTATATACTCGTAAAACCGAGCGACGTTGCAATCTACGTTGAGCACCACGCAGCGGACGTGGGAATCGTAGGCAAGGACATCCTTCTCGAGCAGAATTCCGACGTGTACGAGCTATTGGATCTCAACATAGGCAAGTGCAGAATGTGCGTTGCCGCTCCCGAAAATTACGTGGAGGACAAGGACAGGACGCTGAGGGTTGCGACGAAGTACGTGAACATAGCCAAGGAGTTTTACAGCAAAAGGAACCGGTCCATCGAGATCATCAAGCTGAACGGCAGCATAGAGCTGGCGCCGATACTGGGTCTCACAGACGTCATCGTCGATATCGTTGAGACGGGCGGAACGATCAGGGAAAATCACCTCAAGGTCATTGAGGAGTTTAAGAATATCAGTGCGAGATTTATCGCAAACAAGACCAGCTTCAAGTTTGAGAACGAGATCATCACTGACATGATGAAAAAGCTGGAAGAACAGGTTAAGTAAAAGGTGATAACGTGAGCAGATTTTTGAGCAAAGAGTACAGAACATTAAAACCGTATACTCCCGGGGAGCAGCCGAAGGTAGTAGGAAATCTGATCAAGCTTAATACAAATGAAAATCCTTACCCGCCGTCACCGGCAGCCTTAAGGGTGCTGGACGATAAGGAGCTGAATAAGCTGAGGCTCTACCCCGACCCTGAGGCATCGGACCTGGTGGAGGCAATCGCCGAGTTCTACGGATTAAGGAGCGATCAGGTTATGGTGGGAAACGGATCCGATGAGATTCTCGCCTTTTGCTTCATGGCCTTCAGAAACGAGGAGAACAACGTATTCTATCCGGAGATAAGCTACAGCTTCTATCCCGTTTACTGCGATATCTTCCACATCGAGGGCGTGAAGGTGCCCCTGGATGAGGAGTTCAGGGTAGTACCGTCATACTATTATCATGCAGGGGGAACCATCGTCATAACCAATCCGAATGCGCCCACGGGAATCGCGCTTACGGTAGCTGAGATCAGGAGCATACTTGAAAACAACAGAGAGAACTTCGTTATTATCGATGAGGCGTACGTTGACTTTGGTGCAGAGAGCGCGGTCACTTTGATTGATGAATACGACAATCTCGTCGTGGTTCAGACCCTTTCCAAGTCCAGGAGTCTTGCAGGCGCAAGAGTAGGCTTCGCCATGGGAAACCGGGAACTGATAGCGGACCTGAACAGGCTCAAGTTCAGCTTCAACCCGTACAACCTGAACAGGTACAGCAGTATAGCCGGTATTGAAGCCATAAAGGACGTGGAATACTTTGAGAGGACCAGCAGACTCATCGCAAATACGCGTGAAATCTTTGTGAAGGACATGGAGAAGCTGGGATTCAGCGTGCTCCCGTCAAAATCCAACTTCGTCTTTGTGAGAAGCAACCTTATTTCAGGAGAAGAGTACTTCACGGCTTTGAGAAAGTACAACATCATCGTAAGGTACTTCAAGGATCCGAAGATAAGCGATTACGTTCGCATCACCATTGGAACGCCGGAAGATATGAAGGCGCTTATAGATGCTACGAAGGACATACTTTCAAATAGATAAGGAGAGGTCATGAGAAGAAAAAAGGTCGTCAGGGACACGAAGGAAACGAAGATCGTTCTCGCACTGGAAATCGACGGAACGGGAGCATACGAGATCAATACGGGCAGCGGATTTCTCGATCACATGCTGGAACTCTTTACAAGGCACGGCAGATTTGATCTTGCGATAGACTGCAACGGTGATACCCACGTGGACTATCATCATACGACGGAGGACATCGGCATCGCCCTGGGTACGGCATTTAAGGAAAGCCTGGGAGACAAGAGAGGCATTACCAGATATGGATCCCAGATACTTCCTATGGATGAGGTGCTCGTTCTCGTAGCGGTGGACATCAGCGGCAGAACTTCCGTGAATTTTGACGTGGATATTCCTGCGCAGAAGGTTGGCGACTTCGATACAGAGCTGGTGGAGGAGTTCATCCTCGGTATGGCAAGAGCCATGGGACTTACCATACACGTGAAGCTGCTTGCCGGTAAGAATACCCATCACATCATCGAGGGCATTTTCAAATGCCTTGGCAGAACCCTGAGGCAGGCCTGCGCAATTGAAGCGGAATATGCGGACGAGATCCCTTCCACGAAGGGTGTCCTGTAACCTTTAAGGAGATAAACATGATTGCAATAATAGATTACGGAGTAGGGAACCTGTTCTCACTGACGGCTTCCCTGAACTACCTGGGAGCAGAGACGAAGGTGACTTCAAAGAAGGAAGATCTTGAGGCGGCGGATAAGATCATTCTGCCGGGCGTGGGAGCATTTGAAGACGCTATTGCGAAGCTTCACGCAACGGGTCTCGTAGACACCATCTTAGAACAGGTGGAAAAGGGCAAGCCCATGCTCGGAATATGCCTGGGAATGCAGCTTCTGTTCGAGGAGAGCCACGAGTACGGCGTTCACAAGGGCCTTGGCCTCATAAAGGGCACGGTGGCCTCCATAACGGATGATCTCAAGGCGGCAGGAGCCGAGAAAGTAGACTCCATTGCAGGCGAAGAGGAGCTGAAAGTCCCTCACATCGGCTGGAATGCGCTCCGCTTCGATGAGGAAGAACCGCTGTTTAAGAACATCCATCAGGGGGACTGCGTGTACTACGTTCACAGCTTCTACGGCAGAGACTGTGAGGAGAGCACCATAGCAACCTCCGAGTACGGCGTTACGATAACGGGCGCTGTGAGAAACGGCAACGTGTACGGTACCCAGTTCCATCCGGAGAAGAGCGGCAAGGTGGGAATGGGCATCCTGAGAGCGTTTATCGATATGTAAAGGAGCGCATGGCGGAATAGCTGGCATTGATGTATTTATCAGATATACTTTAGGTTTTCCGCTCGTGTGCGTGAATAGGAAAGTGTGAGAGTAAAATGAAGATTTTTCCTGCAATAGATTTGAGAGACGGCAGAGCCGTAAGGCTGTATCAGGGCGACTACGACCAGATGACGGTATACAGCGATTCACCCGTTCAGGTTGCGAGATCCTTTAAGGAAGCGGGGGCAGAGTACCTGCACCTTGTGGATCTGGACGGTGCAAAGGATGGTGCCCTCGTAAACTTCGATACGATCAAGGCCATCGTAGAAGACGTGGACATGTTCGTAGAAGTCGGCGGCGGCATAAGAGATGAAGAGAGAATCAAGCAATACCTTGAGGTGGGCGTAGGCAGAGTTATCCTGGGCACCATAGCCATCAAGGATCCTGCATTTCTGGAAGAGATGGTGTCCAAGTACGGCGATAAGATCGCCGTCGGTGTGGATGCGAGGGATGGATTCGTAGCCATCAACGGCTGGAAGGAGATTACGGACCAGAAGGGAATCGAGTTCTGCAAATACCTTAAGAGTATCGGCGTTAAGACGGTAATCTACACGGACATTTCAAGGGATGGAGGCCTGGAAGGCACCAATATGGAGGTGTACAGGGAGCTTCAGGAGATAGAAGGCCTTGAGATAACAGCTTCCGGCGGAATCAGCTTTGAAGAGGAGATCACTGCCCTCAAAGATGTTGTGGACTCCGCCATACTTGGAAAGGCAATTTACAGCGGCAAGCTAAACCTTGCGAGAGCAGTGGAGCTGGCTAAATAGATTGCGAATGTATTCAGGAAAACGATGGTGGAGTCTGAGCAAATAGTCAGTCGTTCAGACTTCTGCCTAACAGATAGGGCAGCCTTTATAGGCGAGAGGTGAAAGATGATAACGAAGAGAATCATACCCTGCCTTGACGTCAGGAACGGCAGAGTTGTAAAAGGCATGAACTTCGAGGGTATTCAGGACGTTGCAGACCCTGTGGAGATGGCCGAATTCTACAACGAAGAGGGAGCCGATGAACTGGTATTTTACGATATCACGGCCAGCGTTGAAGAACGTGGACTCTTTACGGACATTCTGACCCAGGTGGCATCGAGGATATTCATACCGCTCACAGTAGGCGGCGGCATCAATACCCTGGACGATTTCGACAGGGTACTCAAGTGCGGAGCAGATAAGGTGAGCGTCAACAGCGGAGCCATAAGGAATCCTAAGATTATAGAGGAAGCCGCAAGGAAGTACGGAGATCAGTGCGTGGTGCTCAGCATGGACATCAAGAGAGTGGACGGCAAGTTCAAGATCTTTGCAAAGGGCGGCAGAGAGAATACAGGGATAGACGCCATGGATTGGGTCGTAAACGGTGTCAACAGCGGAGCAGGAGAACTGGTTGTAAACAGCATTGATACGGACGGCGTAAAGGGCGGATTCGACCTGGAGCTTCTCGATGAAATCGCAGCAAGGGTGAACGTGCCGATCATCGCATCGGGCGGTGCCGGCAAGATGGAGGACTTCTCGGAGCTTTTCAGACATAAGGGGATGGATGCAGGTCTCGCAGCAAGCATATTCCACTACAAGGAGATCAAGATCAGAGACCTTAAGGAATACCTGAGAGGGGAAGGCGTTGAAGTCAGACTTTAGGAGAAGAATATGAAAGTAAGTGATGTTCATTTCAGCCTGGATAAGCTGAAGTTCGATGATAAGGGACTCATCCCTGCAGTGGTGCAGGACTGTCATACGGGTCAGGTGCTCACCGTTGCCTACATGAACAGGGAGTCTCTGGAGATAACGATAGATGAGGAGAGAACCTGCTTCTGGAGCAGGAGCAGACAGGAACTGTGGAGAAAGGGCGAAACCAGCGGCAACACCCAGCGCGTTACGGAGATTATCGCGGACTGCGACTATGACGCACTGGTTGTAAAGGTGGATAAGAAGGGACCTGCATGTCATACGGGAGCGGAGAGCTGTTTTCACAATCAACTCTTATAGGATCATGAAATCAAAGGAGATCGTCTATGCTGGATAGCCATGTCAAGTTTCATTCAGCGAATGGTAAGCGACTGATACTGATCGTCGATGACGAAGAAATCAACCGAGAGATACTCGGTGCAATACTGGAGGATAAATACGAAATTCTCTATGCAGAGACGGGAGAAGAGGCGCTGGAGCTCATCAAAGAGAACCGAGATAACCTGAGCCTTGTGCTCCTGGAACTTATCCTGCCGGGAATCCATGGATTTGATGTTTTGCGAGAGATGAAGTCAGATCCCGTAATGGGGAATATACCTGTCATAGTGCTCACAGCAGACAAGGCCGCAGAGGTGGAAAGTCTGTCTTTGGGCGCTATTGACTTTATATCAAAACCTTATCCGGGACAGGAGATCATCGACGCCAGGGTGCAGAAGACCATAGAGCTTTCGGAGGACAGGGACATCATCAGTTCCACCGAAAGGGATCAGGTAACCGGCTTATACAACAAGGAGTACTTCTACAGATACGCAGAGCAGTTCGACAAGTATCACAAGGAGCTGCCCATGGACGCCATCGTCGTAAACGTCAATCACTTCAACATGATTAACGAACGTTACGGCAAGGAATACGGCAACGAAGTGTTGAGAACCATCGGAGAAAGGCTGAGAGAGGCGGTCATAGGTTCGGGCGGCATCGTATGCAGGAGAGAATCCGACGTTTTCATGGTCTACTGTCCGCAGCGCAGCGACTACGATGAGATTCTGAGAAAGACTTCTGAGGGAATAGACGGAATCGGGAGCACCAGCAGCAGGGTTCACCTGAGAATGGGCGTCTATTCCCATGTAGATAAATCCGTAGATGTTGAGATACGATTTGACCGGGCCAAGATCGCATCAGACACGGTCAGAAACAGCTATTCCAAGGCCATCGGCCTTTATGACGATAAGCTGCACCAGTCGGAGCTCTTCGAGGAACAACTGGTCGAAGACTTCCAGAAGGCAATTGACGAGAAAGAATTTATAGTAAACTATCAGCCTAAGTACGATATCAGGCTCAGTCACCCTGTAATGAACAGCGCGGAGGCTCTCGTAAGGTGGAATCACCCGGAGCACGGGCTGATAAGTCCCGGTATTTTCGTGCCTCTCTTTGAGGAGAACGGACTCATTCAGAAGCTGGACTTCTACGTTTGGCGAGAGGTTGCCTCACAGATGCAGGACTGGAAGGGTAGATACGGCAGATCCGTTCCCGTATCCGTCAACTTTTCGAGAATAGACCTGTATGAGCCGAACATGGTGCCGTATTTGAGGGGGCTTCTTGACGAATACAACCTGAAGGCCGATGAGCTTCTCCTTGAAATAACGGAATCGGCATATACCGAGGATTCTGAGCAAATCGTGGAGATGGTAGGCCAGCTTAGAAGGGAAGGATTCCTGATCGAGATGGATGACTTCGGCAGCGGATACTCCTCTCTCAACATGATATCCACGCTGCCTATCGATGCGCTGAAGCTGGATATGATGTTCATCAGAAACGCCTTTGGTACGAAGCAGAACACGAGGATTATCGAGGTAATCATAGACCTTGCAAAGCATCTTAAGGTGCCGGTCATCGCTGAGGGCGTAGAGTCTGAAGATCAGGTAAAGGCTCTCAAGGATCTGGGCTGCGACATTGTCCAGGGATATTACTTCTCAAAGCCTGTGCCTGCATCGGAGTACGAAGAACTCCTCTCTGCCGAGCAGCAAAAGGATGGGGATGAGGCAGAACGTTCTGCACATGAGGGAACGGAAGATGCTGCTTCCAAGGAAGATGAGCATGAAGATGTGTCCGCAGCAGAAGTATATGCCGGGGGAGAAGAAACGGACAGAACCGGTAAAGCCTGGGAAAAGGCAGATGACACAGATAAAGATGAGAAGGGAAACAAGGCCTTCAAACTGAGAGCCTTAAGCTTCACCTTTGCCATCATCGCGTTTATCTTCGCCGTGTGTCTTTCCATTACGGATACCATGGTAAACCACGGGCAGGAAGACCTGATAAAAGCGCAGAACAGGAACATCGCAGCACGTCAGGCGGCGGCGGACCTGGAGGCGGCCTCAGACTACCTTACTGATGAAGTGCGGGACTTCGTAGTAACGGGCGATACAGTTCATATGAACAACTTCGTCAGCGAAGTAACGGAAGTTAAGAGCAGGGACAAAGCTGTAAGCGATCTTGAGAAGCTTCTCAAGGGAAATGACAGCTCCATGTATACCAACCTTTCCCGTGCACTTGCCCTTTCAAACCAGCTTGTTGAGCAGGAGAACATGGCGATCAAGTACACCGTTATGGCCGGGGACTATAAGGACAGCCAGATACCGGACGTCATTAAGGCAATCGATCCTCCTGCAGAAGCGCTCAGCATGTCACCTGAGCAGCTCAAAGCGGCTGCCACAGAGATGATATACGGCGAAAGCTATGCAGCGCAAAAGCGGGAGATCAAATCGAGCACAGAGCTGTGTACCCAGGAACTGGTAAGTATTTCTAACGAAGAGGTAGAGAAGACAGAGGCGAGAATGGATAAGATTCTCGATTTCCAGACGGTTATGACCGTGCTTCTCATCCTCATCATAGCCATGTTCCTGGCATGCATTGAGAAGTACATCATGAAGCCTTTGAGCGACCTGGTAAGCGCCATAGGAGAGAATAAAAGCGTGAAGCCTGACGGCGTGTCGGAGATACAGTACGTTTCAAGGGCGTATAACGATATGCTCGAAGAGACGCGCCAGTCCCACGAACATTTGGAATATCAGGCGCTTCACGATAAGCTGACAGGTCTCCTGAACAGGACGGCATATGAAGCCATGACGCCTGATATAGACCTGGATAACTCGGCGCTCATCATGGTGGACGTGGACGATTTCAAGACGGTAAACGACACTTACGGACACGATGTGGGCGACCTGGTTCTCAAGAAAGTCGCATCGATTCTCAAGGACAGCTTCCGATCCGTCGATCAGATATACAGACTGGGCGGAGACGAGTTCGTCGTAGTAATGATGCGAGTGGACAGCTCCCACAGAGATCTTGTCCTGAACAAGATAGGGAAGGCGAATCAGATCCTTTCCAATCCTGATGACGGGCTTCCAAAGGTAACGCTGAGCGCCGGTGCAGCCTTCGGGGACAGGGAGAATCCGCAGGGCGATATATTCAAGGATGCGGATACGGCTCTCTACAGGGTGAAGGAAGCCGGCAGAAATGGATGTCAGATATTTTGAGTCTAAACTTGCGATATACGTGGCAGCCGAACTTGCGATATGTGATATGTTGAATCTATCATGTCGTTTTAGCAATCATGTGGTTTTTAGGGAGCGTGCCGATTTCATGGCACGCTCTCATCGTATAGCGCCTGAACAAAATGCATTCCGGCGGTTACGCACGGCCGCAGTGCCTTGAACGCCTGAACAAAACGCATTCCGGCAGTTACGCACGGCTGCGGTGCCTTGAACGCCTGAATAGAACGCATTCCGGCGGTTACGCACGGCCGCGGTGCCTTGATTCTGCATCTGCGATAGCATCCTTGAAGCCGCTCAGGGCATCGAAGGAACTGAAAAGTTTTGCTCTCCTGTCGAGTGGCATATAGGGATGGCGAATTCTGAAGATATCATTATCGGGATGAAGAGGGCGTCCTTTTAACGCAGCTTCCCGGTATCTGAATCCCGGAGGCATTTTCATATATCCTATCATAGTCTTTTCCTTTTATAATTCACTGATAACTACTCGTGTAATAATTCATCTCTGCAATCACCGGCTTTGTTGTTAAGTCACCGGCTTTGTTGTTAAGTCGCTGGCTTTGCAGCTAATGGCACAGCGGTTTCTTTATGAACGGGATGCGATAGCTGCTGGCCTCATGGCGTTTTAGAAACTTTCGTTTCCCGATATTGTTACTTACTGTGCCCACCGATTTGGTTGTTTCGATCTATTGTTGTTGCCCCGTCAAGCAAATCCATACCCTTAATAATGGCGTTATTTCCATACTTGTGACGAACCTTTTGCATGGCCCACTGCATTCTTCGCTCGCGAGCCTGATCCTCGTAATCGGTGAACATGTTTAGTTGATATATCCCGTTATATTCGTGGGTATCATTGGCACAGATACCAAGCCTGCGAAAGAGCAGTCTGTGGTCGGTTTTCTGTTCGAACTGCTCCATTAGCGGAGCGGTTACGGATGCAGCTGAATTTGTTGCAGCCACAAGACTTATTGTCCCCTTTGAGTGTCCGGGATGCAGCCTGCCATAGAAGTCAGCGCTTACAGGACCATTGTATCCGGGAACCTTTTCGAGACTCCTGTAGTCGTATGAAACCCACCAGCTAAAGGAAGATGACACTTTGTTTTTTTCATACATATTGCGGCAAAGAACATCTATCATTTCACGCATTACAAGGCAGGTTTCATCGTATTCGTACGCTCTTGGAAGGACCTGACCGTTGGACATGCTCTGGGAATCGCTTTTGTAACTTTTGACATCGGACATCGTTACAGGCTCTATGCCCCATGCATGATCCACAAGGATTTCTCCGTCAATTCCGAATGTCTTATAAAACCATTCCTCATCTATGAGGGAACGCTCGGCCACGTCTCCCATAGTGAACATGAGAGCCCTTTGGAGTCTTCGCGCCTTGCCTGAACCTATCTGCCAGAAGTCAGTGAGTGGTTTGTGATCCCAAAGCAGGTACTTATAGCTGTCCTCGTTCAGTTCTGCTATTCGAACTCCGTCTTTGTCCGGAGAAGACTTCTTGGCGACTATATCCATTGCGACCTTCGCCAGATACATGTTTGTCCCTATGCCTGCAGTGGCCGTAATTCCCGTAGTGTGAAGAACATCACGGATTATGGTCATGGCCATAAGGTGAGCAGGTTCTACGCCTTCTGCTTCAGCCTGTTTGCGATAAAAATGAAGGTAACCGGTGCAGTCTATAAAACATTCATCTATGCTGTAAACGTGTATATCTGCAGACGAAACGTACTGAAGGTATATTGAGTATATGAGAACCGAGATTCTCTCGTATTCCGCCATTCTCGGAGGAGCAACTATATAATCGACTTTAGTATTGTGGAGTTTTTCATAAAGGTATATCTTCTGCCTGGCTTCGAACAGTCTCGGACGCCCCGGGACACCGATTTCCTTCAGTGCAGGGGAGACCGCAAGGCATATGGTCTTATCTGAACGGCTCTCGTCTGCCACAAGCAGCCTTGCTTTGAGGGGATCCAGTCCGCGGCTGACACACTCGACGGAGGCGTAGTAGGATTTGAGATCTATGCATATGTAGACCCTTTCGGAATCCTGAGGTTTTGCAATTTTGCCCAAAGAAGTCACCTGCCTTTCTCGTGAATACGGCGCGCGAACAAATACGAACGTATGTTCTTATTATAATCATGAGAGCCTGATGAGTCAAGGTGCAAACGGCGTGTTGAGTCCTTTGGATCGGACTCATGTGTGAAACTCACATATGAAATTTCGATAGTTTGATTATTAAAGGGAAATGATGACAAGTGCAGCGAGGATAAAGTATAATATAGCCACATGATAATTGTTCTAAATTATACCGGTGAGAAATGATAATTAACACAGGGAGCAGGACTGACGTTCCGGCATTTTACAGCAGATGGCTCTTAAACAGAATAAGAGAGGGTTTCGTTCTGGTCAGGAATCCTTATAACCCACAGCAGGTCACTAAGTATCTGCTGGATCCTAAGCTTGTGGATCTCATTGCCTTTTGCACGAAAAATCCGGCTCCGATCTTGTCACACATGCACGAACTTGACAGATTCAGGCAGTTCTGGTTCGTCACTATAACAGCATATGGCAGGGACATTGAGCCAAATGTGCAGCCTGCAGGAGATGTGATCGAGTCCTTTCGTAAGCTGTCTGATTACGTCGGAGTAAATGCAGTGGGATGGAGATATGATCCTATATTCATTGACGATAAGCATACTTTGCAATGGCATGTGAAAGCTTTTGAAAGGATGGCTGCAGAGCTTAGCGGATACACGAAGCAAGTCGTGATAAGCTTTATTGATCTATATGAGAAGACAAAGAGAAATTTTCCCGATGTAAGACAGGTCAGCAGCGAAGAGAGACTTGTCATCGGAGAAGC
>JAFTHD010000051.1 GCA_017457585.1 Bacillota bacterium
AAGGGAGAGAATAAAATGAGAAGATATCACATCAGAACTTACAGTCCGCTTTGGTGGCTCAGAACGATCTGCGTGATCAGTGTTGCGGTAACAGTTATTGGGATGATGAACAGTTGGGAACTGGGAATCATCTGATTATTAAAACAACCTTATATTTGCATATATATACTATATCATCAGGGCAAAAGGATTGACAAATTATTCAAATTTTGCGATAATTTAGAATAAGATTAATTGTTAGAAATCCGTGCGGCAGATAGAAGAGGTGAAGGCCGCACCATCACGCTATTTCAACGATTAGGAGGTATTATGGCAATTATAATCAATGGTAAGGACCTGATGATAGAGGACGTCATTCGCGTTTGCCGCGATGGTGAGAAGGTCCTGATAGCCGGAGAAGCGAAAGAGGCTATCAACAAGGCTCGCGGTTATGTTGAGCAAAAGCTTGAGGAGAAGGCTGTAATCTACGGATTGACGACGGGATTCGATAAGTTTGCTAACGTGGCCATATCTGTTGAGGAGACCGCTCAACTCCAGAAGAACCTTATCATAAGTCATACCTGTGCAATGGGCGATGCTTATCCGAGGGAATACGTTAGAGCAGCTATGCTCTTACGATGCAACAACCTTTCGAGGGGGTATTCCGGAATACGACTGTCAACAGTACAGACCCTTGTTGACATGCTGAACGAAGGAATTCATCCGATCGTCCCTGAGAAGGGCTCAGTAGGATCCTCCGGCGACCTGGCACCCCTTTCCTGTATTGCCCTCGGCCTCATCGGAGAAGGCCAGGTGGAATACAAGGGCGAGATCATGGACGCCAAGGAAGCTTTCAAGCTGGCAGGTCTCACACCTGTTGTACTGGCAGCAAAGGAAGGCCTTGCACTGAACAACGGTACGCAGATGATGACCGGTGTCGGCATCAATGTTCTGTGGGATGCCATGAAGCTACTGAAGATTGCTGATATTGCAGTTGCACTGACAGGCGAAGCACAGCAGGCAATCAAGAAGGCATATGACTACAAGATTCACGATATCAGAGGCCAGCGCGGTCAGATAATAGAAGGTGAGAACCTGAATAAGCTGCTCAAGGGTTCGGGTAACGCGAAGCCGCTTCACGATGTGAAAGTTCAGGATCCTTATTCCCAGAGATGCGCACCGCAGATACACGGCGCATCGAGAGATGCAATCTACTACGTTCGTGACATCGTAGCGAGAGAGGTCAATGCAGTTACCGATAACCCTCTCGTATTTGCAGACGATGACGAAGTAATCTCAGGAGGAAACTTCCACGGTCAGCCAATGGCTCTGGCCTTCGACTTCCTTAAAATTGCAATCTCAGAACTGGCCAACGTTTCAGAGAGAAGAATCGAGAGACTGGTAAACCCTGCAATCTCCGAGGGACTTCCTGCATTCCTTACGAAGCACGGCGGACTCCATTCCGGATACATGATCGCTCAGTACGCCGCTGCTTCCATGGTTTCAGAGAACAAAGTATACGACCATCCTGCAAGCGTCGATTCTATACCGACTTCAGCGAACCAGGAGGACCACGTTTCCATGGGAACGACTGCAGCAAGAACGGCAGCAATGGTACTGGACAATGCGCAGAAGGTTATCGGAATTGAGCTTTCCGCTGCATGTCAGGCAATCTGGCTGAGAGAGGAGCTGGGTCAGGACGGAATCAAGAATCTGGCACCTGCAACGAGGGCTGCATACGAGTATATCAGAGAACGCACAGACCCTATCGAAGAGGACATCATCATGATCGGCGAG
>JAFTHD010000052.1 GCA_017457585.1 Bacillota bacterium
AGGCGTGTGGGGAACGTCCCCGAATATGATCTCCAGTGTCTGCTCCGTTCTGAGCATTCCGGAGGTGTAGTATTTCACATTTTCATAGGAGGGATAGATTCCCTCTTCACGCTGCGTGGCAAGCTGCTCCCTGCCCTCGTCAATTAGAGGTATATCCACAGCGCCGTAATAAAGCTTCCGCGCGTTTCCTTCCGTTATTCCGTGCCTTATGAGGCAGATTTCAGATCTCATTTTTGCACCTCCGTGCCGTTAATTATACCACACTTCCTTGACAACCTAAACCGGCAATGATAGAGTAGTTATCGCGGCGGAAATGACTATATTTAAGCCGCTGAATTTATATAGTAGATAAACGATGAATCAGACGTTAAAAGCGAATATTGCGATACTGATCGCCGCAATCATATGGGGTTCTGCCTTCGTTACGCAGAAGATGGGAATGGACTCGATAGGTCCTGTTTTTTTCGTGGCTGCAAGATCTTTTATCGGATGCACCATGCTGATCATCGTCGCCTTTATATTCGACAAGCTTAACTTCTTTGATGAGGAAGACTCCGCAGCGCAGCCTTCAGTAGACGCAGGTGTCCCAACCTTTTGGCAGGAGAACCGCAAGACGTATATAGCTGGCGGTCTGGCCTGCGGTATCATCATGTGTACTGCCGCCAACTTCCAACAGATCGGTCTCGTTTCTGTTGACGCAGGCAAGTCCGGATTTCTGACTGCGCTCTACATCGTTCTCGTACCGCTCATCGGTATACTTTTGAGAAAACCGGTGCACGCAAATCACCTGGTTGCTGCTGCACTCGGCGTAGTAGGGCTGTACTTCCTCTGCATTAACGGAGGTCTTAATATTGTAGCCGGAGATCTGGCCTGCATCGTTGGGGCTCTCTTCTGGGCATTTCACATTCTCGTGGTTGACCACTTCGCGCCACTCATCAATCCGATAAAGCTGAGCGCTGCCCAGTTCTTCATCTGCGGTGTTCTGAGCGTCATCCTGGGAGTCGTAATCGGCGAGGACTTTGACTTCAGCATGGTGGCCAGTGCCAAGTTCGCGATACTCTACACGGGAATCATGTCCTCCGGAGTAGGTTTCACCCTGCAGATCGTAGCACAGCGCCACGCAAACCCTACGGCAGCTTCCCTCATCATGAGCATGGAAGCCCTCTTTGCCACCATCTTCGGATTCCTGTTCCTGGGGGAAAGGTTCACCTCGAGAGAATTTGCAGGTGCACTCTTCATGATGGTTGCAGTAATAATCGCCCAGTTCTCATTCAATGAAATCCGGGCGATGATAAAGCGCAAGTAATTTTCTATTCAACGATCCCAATGTTAACGGCAATGGTTTCACCACAGTACTCCTGTGCAGCCTGAACAAGGTGCACAGGCTTTTTTGCGTGGAAAGTTACGGTAGTTCTGACTTTCGCCGCGCCGGCGTTAATAGGATCTCCCTCCTGCATGTTGCCTGTCAGACCGGAAGGAATATCCAGTGCAAAGGCCTTATCTCTGTACTTTGTAATGTACTCTGCCGCCGTAGCCGCATTTGGTCTCAGCTCGCCGTGAAATCCCGTGCCGTAGATGGCGTCCACAACGATATCAGGCCCCGTCTCATTATCCTTCAGGAGCGCCACGGCTACGCCTGCCCCGGCCGTCATATCCACGATCTGTACGGGCAGCTCCTTCAAAAGCCGGTAGTTCGTCACCGCATCGTCCGTGACCGGCTCACCGTCGACAAGAACGACGGTGACGATGAGACCCGTCTGACAAAGCTTTCGCGCAACTACGAGGCCATCGCCCCCGTTGTTGCCCTTGCCGCAGAAAACGATGACCCTTTGACCTGCCATGGCTCCTGCCTTTTCCATGATCACGGTAAATGCACACGTCCCTGCATTCTCCATCATCTGATAATAGGAAAGGCCGCGCTCGTCAGTCAGCTTCTCCAGCTCCTTCATGCGTTCGCACGTTACAAAATGTTCACTCATATTCTTTCTCCCGTCA
>JAFTHD010000053.1 GCA_017457585.1 Bacillota bacterium
TCCACTGAAGTAATAATGGGTCTTTGACCCTAAGAAATAATGCGAAAAGACCCAAATTTCCAATCAAGATAAGGATATTATGGGTCTTATCTACAGAATAAAACAAAGGAGACCTGCCAGGCTGCTTTCGTTCATAGAGGGGCATATAGCTTTCAAGCAATTCAATCCTTTTTCTATTTCATGTTGGATTCAATATTTATGCGGTCTGTCCGCCTGCAGACGCCGCAAGCTTCTTCTGCGCTGCCATCTCAAAGCTGTCGTCCTTTGGCTTCCTGTAGATTGTAATGAACGCCCAAAGGGTGTAGATCGTCATGATGACCCCGGAAATGTACCACCAGTAATGATCGAAGAACGGTGATGCCGTCGTCCACCATCCGTAGTTCTCCGGAAGGAAATTTGTGAATGCGATGAAAATGCTGTTGATGTAGAATCCCAGTTCGTACTTCGTCCTCGTCTCCCTTCTCATTGCAAAGAGCGGCGGAATCGTTACTGCCAGAATGTTGCAGATCGTGAAGTTCATGAGCATAACTTCATCACCTGCCCAGTTCCTGATAAGGTTGATGATGCAGAGGCATACCAGATAGAGCATGACCGCGATAAATGCCATCTGCTTCGGTTCTTTGACGCCTTTGATGAAGTCCTTCCGCTCGTACTTCAGCGCCATGGTAACGCAGAAGATTTCAAATCCTACCCAAACGAACATTCCTATGCAGAACAGCCAGTAGAACCAGAAGTGATACTTGGTCGCCGCCAGGAAAAATACTACGGCTGCAGTCGTATCATCGGCTGCGAAGAAGCAGTGCATCCAAATCGGTCCCATGGACTGGTGACGCTTGAGCAAAATGATAGTCTGAAAAACGTAATAGATGTAGCCTACTGCGATCGCAACGATGGCCGCCGGTATCATCCACGGATTGTTCGCCCATGCTGCGATTTGATCTGTCGCAATGGTGTTGGATATAATTCCCATATTCTCTTCCTCCTGAAACGCAAGTTTTAATGATTACGCACATAAAGTATCACGCTTTTGCCGGTGACTCGAGACTCAACAAATGCGAAAGTGTGAATTAATTCTCACTTTCCTGAATTTTGTGTACAAATTTATGAAAAGGAGCAGGATGTTTGGGAAAATATCATTGGTAACCCTAAGTAGGAACACATGGACAGACGCGTAGAACGGACGAAGCGAAACATTTACATCGCCTTCTTTGAACTGCTCAAATCAAAATCGATGAACGAAATAACCGTCACGGAACTTGCCAATGCTGCCGACATAGACAGGCGCACCTTTTACAAGCACTACGATACGGTAATCGATGTTTACCTGGAATTCAAAGAGCAGCTTAAAAACCAGCTCCTGGCTCTCCTCATCGAATGCACGCCTTCCGCCTTCGTGCAGGGGGATGCATCCGGGCGTGCCGCGGGACAGGGCGAAACAGCCTTTGATTTTGAACGGTTCTTTGGAAGACTCAAGGAGATTATGACAAACAACCTGGAGTTTTACGAAAAGCTTTCAAGCGACAGGGTTTCAATGTTCCTCAGATACGACTGCAAGGACGTGCTTCAGCAGGCTCTCGACGAATACTACGGGAGGGGCACCTTTACAAATCCTGCCGAACTTGAGGCATACACCAGCTTCCTATCATACTCAATCACCGGGTTTTGGCAGCGACTATCTCGTGAGCAAGACGGGTGCATCTTTTGAAGAGGCGAGCCGCCAGACCATCAGACTTCTCAAAAAAATCTGGGTAGATAAAACAGCCGATCCGTCTGCCGTCTCCATTTCTTGATATAAGTGTAGTTTTTTGGTAGAATTAGTGTGTATAAGTGCAACGATAGCGCAGGTGGAGATTCGATTATGAAAAATGTGAAAATCACGCGGATTACAGCGATTTTAACCATACTGGTAATGATGTGCACCGCCTTTGCCCTCGCAGGCTGCGGTGATAGCTCCGGCGGAGACTCGGGCAGCTCCGGCAGCACGAGCGGCAATTCCTCCGGCGGAAGCGCAGGCGACGTTCCTTTGGACGAAAGCGACTTCCTGCTGCCGAGCACACCGGGAGACAACGTTCTCGGAAATGACCTCGTCGATATCGACGCTTCTAATACGGAAGACGGCTATATTTCCATAAAGTACAAGGGCGACTCCGATAAGGTGAAGTTTCAGATGAAGGCTGACGGCAACACCTACACCTACGACCTTCACAAGAAGGCAGGCTACATGGTATTTCCATTCTCCTGCGGCGATGGCCAATACAGCCTTGAGATCTACGAAAACGTGGTGGACGACCAGTACGCACAGGTTTGCGCGGAGACTGTGGACGTTGCCATCAAAGATCCGAACACACCTTTCCTCTATCCTAACAACTACGTAGACTATGCCAAGGACGATAAAGTGGTCTCCCTCACATACGATGTGACGAAGGATACCGGCACGCAGCTTCAGGCGGTGCAGGATGTCTACAACTACGTTACCGGCAACATCGAATACGACTACGACCTGGCCGACAGCGTCGAACCGGGCTATATTCCGACCATAACAGATACGATCGATTCCAAGAAGGGAATCTGTTTCGACTACTCATCTCTCATGAGCGCAATGCTCCGAATCAGAAATATACCGACAAAGCTTGTCGTAGGCTACCAGGGTGACGTATACCACGCATGGATCAGCGTCTACATCTCGGATGTGGGCTGGGTGGAAAACGTCATCGAGTTTGACGGCAGCGACTGGACCCTCATGGATCCGACATACGCTGCTTCAGGCGGTGCCGATGCAGAATCCTACTACGTGAACAATCAGGACAAGTACAAAGCACTCTATTTCTATTGATCTAATGCGGAGGTCATCATGAAATCCAGCAATTCAGGCAAACAACTGAATCCACTCGATATATCCGTCTTCTTCCGGGAACTTTCCCTGCTCTTTGAGAGCGGAATCAGCATGGGCGAAGCCCTCTACATCATGGGCGAGAACACCACCGATGCTAAGAAAAAGGAGCTCTGCGAGCAGATCGGAAGAACCGTTGACGAGGGAAATACCCTGACGGATGCAATCGCTGATACGGGCAAATTCCCGCAGCATGCGGTCCGCATGGTCGATATCGGACAGACCTCGGGCAAAATGGAGCAGGTTCTGGACGGACTGGCCGTTTACTATGAGCGTCAGGATTCCCTGAACAAGTCCATCAAGAACGCCCTCACCTTCCCACTCATTATGATCGCCGTAATGTTCTGCGTGCTGGCAGTTCTAATCATCAAGGTGCTGCCACTCTTCGGTGCAGTATTCAAGGAGACAGGCGCAAAGATGCCGCTCATTCTCAGGCTGGTCACCGAGAGCAGCGGATTTTCTGCTGGGCTTATCGCAGCCCTCGTTGCCATTCTCATTCTGCTGGTCATCGCCTTCATCAGCGCAGGCAAAGTCCTGTCCGCTGACGGAGACGGCAAGGGAATCATCGCATCGATCCCGTTCATGCGCGCTCTCCAGAGAAAGTCCCAATCGGGCAACTTTGCATACAGCATGGCCCTGCTCCTGTCGGGCGGCGTGCTCCTGGATCAGGCCGTCGAAATGACCGGTGAGATGACCTCATCTACCTGGATTAAGGAGAAGTGCAGGAAGATAAACGAAGATATGATGATGGGCGAGACCTTCGCCTCCGCTGTCGCTTCAAGCGGCTTATTCGAGGGAACCTATCCTTCCCTTCTGGCTGCCGGCGAGAAGGCCGGCCGAACGGACAGCATGATGAACCTGATCGCAGACCGATACACCGATGAAATCAACGACAAGATAAATTCTGTGCTGGGCGTAATAGAGCCGACTCTTGTCATCGTCATGTCCGTCCTGGTGGGCGGCATTCTGCTCAGCATCATGGTACCGCTCATGAACATCATGACCTCGGTATAAGGAGAAGATTATGAGCAGGAAACGCAAAGTATTCATACTGGCTGCGGCCGTCTGTCTGCTCCTGCTTCTCGGAGGCATATCATGGGCCGGAGACCACATGAAGGGAACCTTCACGGAAGAGGACGTAAGGATGGCGGAGGACACGGTGCGAAAGTACGCCATTCAGTGCTACGCCCTGGAAGGGTCCTATCCCGAAAAGATAGACTACCTGGAAGACAACTACATGCTCACGCTGAACCGTGAGGAATACGTATATCACTATGTATTTATCGGGGCAAACATGATGCCCGATATCACCGTTTTTCCTATTGAATAGGCAGAGGAACCAATGAATCAAAAGAAGCACTATGTAGATATCATTTTCATAATCGTACTGGTCGGCCTGTTCGCTCTGTCCTCCGTCATGCTGGCGCTCCTGGGCGTCAACGTCTACAGGACTTCCAGCACGGGAACAAACGGTCAGAACCTGGACACCGCCTCCCTCTACTTCGCCCAGAAAGTCAGACAGTGTGAGGACAAGTCTCTGGTGCACGTGGAGACTTTGGCGGCTGATATCCCTGCCCTCGTCATGGACAGCACCAAGGGCGGCAAGGAGCTTGAGACCTGGTTCTACGTCTATGACGATACCCTCAAAGAAGTCACCGTGCTCAAGGGAAACAACGTGGCTCCCGAGTACGGACAGGAGATTATGAGCATGAAGACGGTGGACTATGAGATCGTTTCCGGAGACCTTTTGCAGGTCAACATGGTGGGGACGGACGGTTCTTCGTCCACGATAAACATGCATCTGGCAGGAGGTGGCGAAGATGACTAAACTGTCCGGCAAATCCCTCCTGCTTCTGGAGCTTTCCATACTGCTTGCCTTCTTCCTCTTTGCTGCCGTTACGTGCACCTACATGTTCGTAAAGGCTGCCGGCCAGGCGGAGGATGCGGAAGCACTGAACAAGGCTGTCGTCAAGACCACGTCCATTGCAGAGACCCTCAAGGCCACCGACGGGAAGCTGAGCAAGACGGGAAATCTTCTCGGCGGCAAGTCCACCTATGAGACGGAGGACAATCAGCTGACCCTCTATCTGGACGAAGCCATGGCACCATCTGGAAAGAGCGGTGCTGCATTTACGGCAAAGGTGGAAAAGACGAAGAACGGACTCTGCAACGACTACGTAATCCTCGTACGGAATACGGAGGACGGCGAAGTCGTCTACAGGCTGGAGTTCTCAGCCATCAGGGAAGGGGGTGCGTCTAAATGAGTTCACAGAAAGGCACTCTAACTGATCGCGTAAACGAAAGGTATCCGCGCAAAGAAAACGGGCGCACGTACCTGGGAACGGGCGTGGCTTCCGTGCTGATCGCCCTCATCGTTCTCGTAATCGCCTGCTTTGCCGCACTCACATACCTTTCCGCAGACTCGAAGATGGAGCTGAGCGAGAAGTCAAAGGTATACTGCGACAACTACTATGCGGCAGAAACGGCGGCTTCAAAGCTTCTGGACGGGATCATTTCAGGAAGCGCAGAGCCGGAGGATTCATCCGGGGTCAAGTCCATCTACAATACGGATTCCGGCAAAGTGACCGTAACGAAATCAGGGAATTACGTTACCTTCAAAATTGCGATCAATGAAAATCAAAGCCTGAACGTAGAGGCGGATGTCAAAGATGATAAAGCCAGGATTACAACCTGGGCAGTTGAATAAATTCCAAGATAAACGGAGAAATGAAATGGCAGATTTAAAAGAAATTCTAACAAGCGCCAAGGAGCGAGGCGCTGCTGATATCTTCATCGTTGCAGGCCATCCTGTATCCTTCAAGATATCCGGTCAGTTCGTCGATTATTCCGATGAAAAGCTGCTTCCGGCAGACACGAGAGAACTGATCACGGGCATGTATGAGCTGGCCGGTCACAACAGCCAGTCAAAGGTGGAAACGGACGGCGACGATGATCTCAGCTTCGCAATCCCGGGTGTTGCCAGGTTCAGAGCCAATATGTACAAGCAGCGTGGTTCCCTGTCAGCAGTCGTCAGGGTAATCTCCTTTGCACTCCCTGACCCTGAAAGCTATCACATACCGCAGCAGATTGTGGACTTTGCCAACTTCACAAAGGGTCTCGTCCTCGTAACAGGCCCGGCAGGAAGCGGTAAATCTGTCAGCCTTTCATGCATCATCGATAAGATCAATTCCACAAGGGCAGATCACATCATCACCCTCGAGGATCCTATCGAGTTCCTGCATCCACACAAGCAGAGCATCGTCAGCCAGCGAGAAATCTCCCTGGACACAAAGGACTATGCGGCTGCTCTCAGGGCTGCGCTCAGGCAGGCTCCTGACGTGATTCTCGTAGGAGAACTGAGAGACCCTGAATCCATCAGCATCGCCATGACGGCTGCGGAAACGGGACATCTGGTGCTCAGCACCCTGCATACGTTGGGCGCAAGCAACACCATCGACCGAATCGTGGACGGCTTTTCTGCGGAGATGCA
>JAFTHD010000054.1 GCA_017457585.1 Bacillota bacterium
GAAAAAGAACACTTAAAGAGAAACTGCCTCGGGATCATGAACCGGGGCATTTTCATTCTGTCAAGACACGGGTGGTTTACCGCTTACGAAATTTCAATGTGAACAGCGGTTTTTACCAACTCTTTTTAACAAATAAGGAACGGCGGGGTGCCGTTCCTTTGGTGTTTTTATATATGTGGAATCCTATACGAGGGATCTGCCCGTCATCTCCTCTGGGATCTCAAGTCCCATGAGGGTGAGAAGTGTAGGAGCCAGGTCGCTGAGCCTTCCGCCATCTGACAGCAGCTTTGGCTCGTTTGCAATGTGAACGAGAGGCACCACGTTGAGAGATTGAGCTGTCACCACGTTGTCGTTTTCATCCAGCATTACATCTGCGTTGCCGTGATCTGCCGTAAGAAGTATCTGACCGTCTTTGGAGAGAATGGCCTCTGCAATCTGAGGCACGCACTTGTCCAGAGCCTCGATGGCCTTGATTGCAGCAGGAATGGAGCCCGTGTGGCCTACCATGTCGGCGTTTGCAAAGTTGAGGATAATCATGTCGTACGCATCGGTTGCGATGGCCTCCAGGACTTTTTCCGTAACCTCATATGCGCTCATTTCAGGCTGCAGATCGTAGGTCGCAACCTTAGGCGATGGAACAAGTATTCTGTCCTCGTTCTCGTTAGGCTCTTCAACACCTCCATTAAAGAAGAAGGTTACGTGAGCGTATTTCTCCGTCTCGGCGATTCGAAGCTGCTTCAGCCCCTGATCAGCCACGTATTCGCCCAGGGTATTCTTCATGGTTTCAGGTGGGAAGGCCAGTGTAACGTTAGGGAGCGTGGCGTCGTACTGAGTCATGCAGATGTAGCAGAGATCAGCAGGTCTCTTGGTTCTTTCAAAACCGTCAAAGTCATCGTCTACGAATGACCTTGTGATTTCACGAGCTCTGTCAGGCCTGAAGTTGTACATGATCATCGCATCGCCGTCGCCTACAGTGTATCCGCCATCCACGAAGGTAGGAAGAACGAATTCATCGTTTTCATCCCGGTCATAGGCGTTGGTAACTGCGGATGCGCCGTCACCTGAGTGCTGTCCTTCACCAAGGGTCATAGCATCGTAAGCTAACTTCACTCTATCCCATCTCTTGTCCCTGTCCATAGCGTAGTATCTGCCGGATACGACGCTGATCTTTCCGATTCCGATTTCATCCAGATGTGCCTGGAGCTGATCGATGTACTTGCCAGCGCAGCGAGGGGGCACGTCTCTTCCGTCGAGGAAGCAGTGGATGGCCAGATTCTCTATGCCGTTTCTCTTCGCCAGGTCGGTGAGTGCGATCAGGTGGTCTATATGACTGTGAACGCCGCCATCCGAAAGAAGTCCCAGAAGGTGAAGGGTGGAGCCGTTTTTCTTAACGTGTTCGATGGCCTTGCCCAGGGCTTCGTTTTCAAAGAAGGAGCCGTCCTCTATAGCCTTTGTAATCATGGTCAGATCCTGATAGACGATTCGCCCTGCACCGATGTTCAGATGTCCCACTTCCGAGTTTCCCATCTGACCGTCAGGCAGACCAACGTCCAGGCCGCAGGCCTTAATCGTCGTGTTCGGATACTTTGCAAAAATAGCGTCGATGTTCGGCTTATCCGCCATTGCGATGGCGTTCCCATGCTTTTCCGGATTGATACCGTAGCCGTCCAGTATCATGAGCATGGTAGGTTTGTTCTTAATCATGAGTCTTCTCCTGTGCTATATCATCTTTATACTTTCCAAGTCAGATTATAATACAATACGTCCGTATCCGCAAAGAGTTATTGCAGGGATTGACAGTATGAAAGCAGGGCGAATCATGATAAAATGAATTCATGATGAAATGGACAGAAAGACAGCGCGAAACCATAGAGACGCGAAACAAAAATATACTCGTATCGGCGGCGGCAGGCTCCGGCAAGACGGCCGTTCTCGTTGAGAGGATCAAGCAGCTTATCATCGGCGATAAGGTGGACATTGACAGGTTTTTGATTACCACCTTTACAAAGGCTGCAGCCTCCGAGATGAAGGAAAGGCTTGAGGACGCAATCAGAAAGGAAATGGCTGAAGAGGGGGCAGACAGGGAGTTTCTCGCCCGCCAGCTCAGGCTGATTCCCATTGCAAACATCAGCACATTCCACTCCTTTACCATAGAGGTGATGAAGCGATACTTCTACCTGACTGACCTTGAGCCGGGGGTTGGCGTAGGTGATGAGACGAGGACGGCAATCCTTAAGAATGAAAGCGTGGAAACTGTCTTTGACAGGCGGTTTGAAGAGGATTACGATAGGTTCTCATCATTTCTCACCAGGTACAGCTCCAGCAGAAACGAGAGCAGGATAAAGGAAGGCATCGTAAAGCTGTACGACGAGATGCGGAGCATTCCTCACTACATGGATTGGGCAGAGAAACGAATCGCCCTCATGAGGACGGAATCGCCGGTAAGCGCATACGGACTTGACGAATTTCTAAAGAAGGAGACGGAAAGTACCTTCAGCGAAGCCTTCTCCTATTACGGCAAGGCGGTGGAACTGATACGGGATCATGGCCTTGACAAACTGGCTGTTAAAGCGGAAGAAAACCTGGGCCTCATGATGTCCATACCGAGAAGGCTTGAAGAGTTGGGAGCATTCCCGGAGATAAAGTACGCTTCCCTTACGGCAGTCATGGAAGAGAAGGAGGAGTATGAGCTGATCAAGTCCTCCGTAAAGAGATACGCGGACAGAGCCAAGAAGCTGATCAAGGACCTGGGTGAAACGTATTACGTATTCTCACTGGATGAGTGCGACAGTGAACTCAAAGGTCAGGCAGCGGATCACGAATATCTCCTTGACCTTCTAAAAGAATTTGAAACCGTCTATAAGGAGAAGAAAGCAGCGCTTTCCATCGTCGACTTTGACGACGTAATGCACTACGCCATTGACATACTTTCCGATGAGACGGCGGCAGGCGAATACAGGGAGAAGTTCAGGTACATCTTCGTGGACGAGTATCAGGACTGCAACCAGCTTCAGGAGACCATCGTTGAGAAGATTGCACGGGCCGACAACCTTTTCATGGTAGGCGATCTGAAACAGAGCATATACAGGTTCAGGCTGGCAGAGCCGGAACTGTTCAGGAGAAGATACGAAAGCAACGCGTCGGAAGATGCAAAAGAGAGCATCAACATCGATCTGAACAGCAACTTCAGGAGCAAGAGAAGCGTAACGGATACGGTGAATGCCGTCTTTTCAGAGATTATGACGGGGTACGATGAGAACGCGAGACTTTACTGCACCGCAGGAGAGGAGCACCCGGGGATGAAGACCTCCCTCCACGTAATTCCAAAGGATACTTTTGAAGGGGAGGAAGAGGATTTTGATGATGCGGAGGCCGCGCTCATCGCAAAGCTGGTGAGAGAAAATATCGGCCTGTCCGTGTACGACACGAAGAAAGGTGAAGAGCACCCTTTGGAGTACGGCGACATGGTCGTGCTCACGAGAAACAACGGCACAGTGGCAACCCTCGAAAGATACCTGAACAACTGCGGCATACCGGCCTACGGGCAGACGAGCGGCGGATACCTTGAGACGGTGGAGATTCAGGTTTTCCTGAACATGCTCCGGATCATAAACAATACGAGGCAGGATATTCCGCTGATCTCCGTCATGCGATCCGTGGCCTTTGGCTTTGATGTGAGAGAGCTGGCGGCGGTCAGGACTTTTTGCAGAGAAGGGAGCTTCTATCAGGCGGTGAATGACTACGCAGAGACGGGGCCGGAAGAAGAACTGCGGGATAAGATATCCGCCATGTTTGAAACCA
>JAFTHD010000055.1 GCA_017457585.1 Bacillota bacterium
CTGGCGGCCCCTATCAATTTCTTCAAGTTTTGCGAGAGCCTCATCGATGGTATACTCGTTGGCTGCGATCTCCCGGGAAAATCTGTTGACCCTGGATATCTTGGTCATATCGGTGATAGGCCCGCGAACCCTCTTGATGTAGGTGGTGGCGTGGGAGCCTATGTCTCCCGAATTCAGAGACACGAAAAGACCCATGGGCGTTGTGAAAACTTCCGTGGTTTTAATTCCGCAGGCAGTGGATATGCGAATGATCGTATCCTCAACTCTGTGGACTTCTGCGCCGCTGCGCATCATGATCTCGCCGGCATAAACGGCCAGCATGAGCACTTTGTTCTTGTAAACCTGATCCATTTGAATACCTCATACTGATTAACTGATTATAACAAATGGCAGGACTTTGGACAACAAAAGCCGCCACAGGTGGGACAAAAGGTTGACCGAACCTGCCAGAGATTGTATAATCGTATACAGAAATACAATTACTGACCATTATCACTGATGACTTATTTTTAAGGAGGAAACAATGTCATATATTGAAAGTTTTGAACAGATCGTTAAAGAACAGCTTGCAAGGGTAGAGAGACTCAATAACGAAGAGCCTGCAACTGATTTTGCCAATAAGGAGACCATCGTAATCGGTGTGATCGACGGAGACGGCATCGGCCCGATCATCACTCAGTCCTGCACCAAGATCATGGAAAAGCTGCTGGCTGATGAAATCGCATCGGGAAAGGTTGAACTGAGACAGATCGAAGGACTTACCATCGAAAACAGAGTGGCGAAGCTTCAGGCAGTGCCGGATGATGTTCTCGCAGAGATCAAGGAATGTGATCTGCTCCTGAAGGGTCCTACAATGACGCCGGGCAAGGGAGACGATCTTCCAAACATAGAGAGCGCCAACGTTACCCTGAGAAGAGAACTGGATCTCTTTGCAAACGTAAGACCGGTAGTAGTTCCTGAAAAGAATCTGGACTGGATGTTCTTCAGAGAGAACACGGAAGGCGAGTATGCTCTGGGAAGCAGAGGCGTTGACATCACAGATGAAATCGCCATCGACTTCAAGGTTATTACGGATGCGGGAACGAAGAGACTGGCTCGCACAGCTTTTGAATATGCCAAGAACAACGGCAATAAGAACGTTACCATCGTAACGAAGGCAAACATCATGAAGAAGACCGACGGAAAGTTCCTGGAAATCTGCTACAACATGGCAAAGGAATATCCTGATATCAAGGTAAACGACAGGTACGTGGACATCTGCTCGGCAAACCTGATCAACGACCAGGTAAATTCCGATTTCAACGTTTTCATTCTTCCGAACCTCTATGGCGACATTATCACCGATGAAGCTGCACAGATGCAGGGCGGAGTAGGAACGGCAGGAAGCGCAAACATCGGCAACAGATACGCCATGTTCGAGGCAATTCACGGTTCGGCCGAGAGAATGATCAAGGAAGGCAGAGGGCAGTACGCAAATCCTGCAAGCATATGCAGGGCAGCAGTGATGCTCCTCAGACATGCCGGCCTCATGGAGAAGGCTCAGAAATTCGAGGATGTGCTGGACGAGGCACAGGAGAAGATCAACATCGTAAGGGACGGCTCAGGCGACACCGCAGGCGACTTCACAGAATTTGTTCTGAACAGACTGTAGGGGGCGGAGATGGCTATTTACAAATTCCCGGGTGATCTTGAGACGGGAAACGGGCCGCTTAGCGATACGCTTCTGGGAAAGCTTCAGCGCGAGATACTCACAGGAGTGTATAAGCCAGGCCAGAAG
>JAFTHD010000056.1 GCA_017457585.1 Bacillota bacterium
ATCGCATGACAAAAATGCGTATGGATATACATAATTATTGTATATCCATTCTAATTCAAATGCAAGTTTTTCCAGCCGGAAATCAGCTGCAAATCCATTGAAATTTCAATATTTTCACATGAAAAGAGCAGATTCACATGCCCTGCGAACCTGCCCTTTCGTGTTTTATTCAATTTGCGTACCGTTTTTACTTTTAGCTTACAATACAATCGTTGCTATGTACTCCGTGCCTGCCTCCGTTTCAAGACCGGGATCTGCTATTTCGAGCTTTGTCTCCATGCCCTTTTCTGCTGCTGCAAGGCAGAAGTGACAAATGGCAATCCCCATGTCAATCTTCTGCACATCGCCAACAGAATCACTGACGAACCCCTTGTCCGGCTTCAGATAAAAGTGCACCTTATTCCCGGATACCACCAGTCTCCACGGCTGTTTGTTCACCGCCGACGGTGCAAGTCTCACCATCTCGAGGACATCCGCAAGTTCCCCTGCATCGCCTGCCGTGAGAGGCGTTTCGAATCTTTCGCTGACGAACAGCTCGCCGCAGGCCTTCCTCTTATCTGCGCCCACGCCTTTGCGCATGGCAACTTCCTTAATCGACATCCTCTTTGCAACGCGCCCAATCGGTGTAACGACCGGCATTAACTGGCCGTCTTCGAGGGCCATGGCCTCTTCAAAGGCCGGCCTGTTCATCGTTCCGCCGATGATCGTCGTCCCGAAGCCCAGTTCCCAGGCGTCGAGGCAAAACTTCTCGAAGCTGTAACCGAGCGCTTCTTCAAAGTGTGGCTGTCTCTCAAGCTTCATTGCAACGTAGGTGTCCGCTCCCGCTATAACCGGCGACTTCAGGCCGTGCTCACCAGCGTCCAGCACCCTCGTCTCAACGTCTATTCCGTAAGGGTTTACCGCTTCCTCCGCTATCTTAATGAGCTGCGCCTTCTCCTCTTCACTTACGCCCTTGCCGTCAAAGGTTCTGACGCTTCTTCGTTCCTTTATCGTCTCATTGATCGATTTGTTTCCCATCTTAACATCGCTTTCTCTGATATGTTGCAATCAGCCTCAATCATTTTTTTGAATATACATTCTATCCCAAATCCCACTTGATTATATGTCACATGAAGGCTCTTGGCAAGTTCATTGACAGGAATCTATCGCACAAACTCATGTGTTAATCCTCTCCCCAAAATCAATCACTCTCCAAAATCATCATTGACTTTTTTGCTGCCTGTTTGATATGATAATCATCGCGTGGATGAGCGCTAACTTAATAGAATAAAGAATGACACAAAACGACACATGTAGAGCTAAGCCTCGTAAATCTGATTACGGTACAGCGTGCATGTGTTTTTTGCGTTTTAAGACAACTTTACAGAACTTACGGAGGGTTAAAAATGAGCAAGAACAATGAAGCAAACAGGGAAACAACGGGAAGGCCGGAGCTGATCATTGTAGTCGCCGCTTTCGCCGCATTTCTCGCAACTTTTAACGAGACGTATCTCAACATCGCCTTCACTCCTATTATGGAGGACACGGGCGTGGGCGTTGCGACGGTTCAGTGGCTTGCTGCCGCATATATGCTGGGAGCAGCCGTCATGGTTCCCGTATCCGCATTCGCCTACAGGAGCATACCTACAAAACCACTTTTCATTGCAACTACGGGACTTTTGGTGCTGGGCAGCATCGTGTGCGCGCTCGCCCATACCTTCCCCCTTATTCTCGCAGGCAGAATCATTCAGGCGCTCGGAACGGGCATGCTCATTCCGATCGGCATGAACATTACCCTTGAAGTCGCTCCACGAGAAAAGCTCGGCGCATACATGGGAATCATGGGTGCCATGACTACCTTAGGGCCGTCTCTCAGCGTCATCGTATCGGGCATGCTGCTGTCCTTTTTCACCTGGCACATGCTCTTCTGGGTTTTCGCAGGTCTGTCAGCCCTCTGCCTGTTAAGCGGCGTTCTGCTCCTCGGTAACATCGCCCACCTGACGCACCCGAAACTTGACGCATTATCCGTATCGCTCATCGGAATTGCCTTAATCGGGCTGCTTTACGGCATATCAACGCTTTTCACCGGAAACAGGGGTATTGCGGTGTGCTCATGCGTTGCCGGTCTCCTCTGCCTGATTCTCTTCGTAAAGAGACAAAAGGTACTGCCGGAGCCGCTCATCGACCTTAGGC
>JAFTHD010000057.1 GCA_017457585.1 Bacillota bacterium
ACCGGCTTCGATCTGTGTGCAGGCATGAGACCGACTTTGGCAACGCCGGTAATATAGATACCATCGAGTTCAGGACAACGTTCAAAGAAGGATGAGGCGATCTCTGCCGAAAGATCTGCCCTGTCCAGATTCTCCTGAACATCGATGATAGAAATTGGCGAGTCATATTCTGCAAGCTGATCTTGAAAACCCTTCAGACGTTCCGTGTGACAGGAGAGCATCATGGTGCTTATGATGACTCCAACTCTGCCGCCGCCTCTGAGCTCACGATTCATGAGTCCTGCGGCAATTTTGCCGGCTTTGTAGTGATCCTGCCCGAGGAAACAGATGTCATTGATATCAGTGTTCCTCGAGTTGAAGGTCATGATAGGAATGCCTGAAGATATTAGTTCGTTGGCTTTAGCCGCAACGCGGGTGTCGTTTATAGGGAACAGAGCAATTCCTCTGGCACCCGACTGACGAAAATGCTCAAGCGCATCGATTTGCTCCTGAACCTCAAGAGACTGAGAGAGATACAGCTCGGTATCGAGACCGAAGAACTGAAACTCTTTTTTAGCCCGCTCAATTCCTTTGAGCATATCCTGAATAAAAGGATTGTAGTCAGGAGTGAGAATGACGCCGATTTTGTACGGATTGTGCTTCTCAACGAGAGCCTTCGCCAGAGGATCCGGCGTGTAATTTAGTTCTTCCAGAACCTTTTTTACACGTTCGTATGTTTCCTTGCGAAGACCGGGTCTGTTGTGAATTACCTTGTCTACGGTGCCTCTTGAGACCCCTGCTATAGATGCAATTTCTTTGATGGTTATAGCCATGTATAAACCTCGATAAAATAAGTGATAGCAATAGTACAGAGTAGTCCTACTACATGTACAAATATAGCATAAATAAGCCGTTTAAACAACGAAAGTGCGGCATAAAAGCGCGCAGTATATGAGAAAAGGAGAAAAGAATGAAATTCGGGATAGGATATGGATACTGGCAGTCCGAGTGGAACTGCGATTACATTGAAACTGCCAGGAAAACGGCAGCTCTTGGATTCGATATTCTGGAGATTGGAGCAAATCATCTGCACGATATGACGGATGAGGAGATCGCAGAGCTGAAAGCTCTCGGCGTGGAACTGGGTCTGGAATACACGACGAACAGCGGTCCTTCAAGGGACTGCGACCTTTCCTCGGCAGACCCCGCAATAAGGGAAAACGGTATCAGATTCTTTGAAACGGTCATCGAGAAGATGGCTAAGCTGGGGTCAAAATCCCTGATCGGAGCACTCTATTCTTTCTGGCCTTCCGATTTCAGCGTGACAGATAAGGAAGCTGCATGGGAGAGGAGCATCGAGTGCCTCAAGAAGGTGGCTGTGACTGCAGAAAAGTATGATATTGAATGTGCGCTGGAGGTGCTCAATAGAAACGAGACCTACATCCTTACCACTTGCGAAGAAGCCATAGAATATTGCGATCGTATAGGAAGCGATCATATCAAGATTCTCATAGATACGTACCACGCAAACATAGAAGAGGACAACATGTACGATGCCATCAGACTGGCAGGAGACAGACTGGGACACGTTCATGTGGGAGAGAGCAACCGTAAGCTGCCGGGAATGACAAACTCCATCGACTGGCCTGCATTCGGCAAAGCTCTGCGCGATATCCATTACGATAAGGCGATCGTAATGGAGCCGTTCCTCAAGAGGGGCGGAGCAATCGGTTATGACATCAGAGTATGGAGAGATTTGAGCGGAGGTGCAACGGAGGAAGATATGGACAGAATGGCGGCAGCGTCCCTCGTATATCTGAAATCTTGCTGCGCAGGCGTTCAGTAGGAGGAGCGTATGTTAGACATTGTTATCATGGGCGAGATGATCGTCGAGATTATGAGAGACAGGGAGGATTCTCCTTTACATGAAGCCGGCATTTTCAAGGGACCATATCCCAGCGGAGCACCGGCAATATGCATCGACGCAGCAGCCAGGCTGGGCTGCCAAACGGCCATCGTCGGCGGAGTTGGAAAGGACGACTTCGGCAGATGTCTGCTTGACAGGTTGAATAAGGACGGGGTAGACACCAGCCGCGTACTCGAGAGTGTGGAAAGATCCACAGGCTGCGCTTTTGTAACGTATTTTGCAGACGGGTCGAGAA
>JAFTHD010000058.1 GCA_017457585.1 Bacillota bacterium
AAAACCAGTCTGGATAAGTGTTGAGGAACTCCACTATCTTTTTTTGGAAAAATCGATAGTTGCTGGCATAACTACTTTTTTCAGCATCAGTTACAATTCCTGTTTTCAGTATATTTAAGAACTCCCCCTTTTCCTTGTCCGTCGCAACCTCTGAATCAATCTTTAGAGCCGACTTATCAGGATCACCAAATTCATCTGTCTTCCAAATACACTGTTCAATGAACTTGCTGGTCTTGACTGCCTTATCATTCCTCATGTTTCCGTACTTATCATAGAAGGCTCTTAGTAGTAGCATAAGCGTGGTAAGCCTCTGCTGACCATCGATAATTTCCAGTTTCCCATCATCGTTCTTGAAGGTAACAATTGGCCCGAGGAAGTATTCATCGCTTTCGCTATTAAACTTGTCGCAGTTGCTATCTGGAAATGCAAACAGAAACAAATCATCCCATAGCGTCTGGCATTCTTTCTCAGTCCACGCATATGGTCTTTGATAATCTGGAATTAAAAAATCTGATTTCTTCTCACTAAAAAGCGTACGAATGCTTTTCTGATCAATATTTAACTTTGACATTTCTGTTTCATCTCCTTATTATACACTTCAATTCTTCTCTTTATTCTTGCTATGATGCTTGTAATACAGCTCCCCATAAAACTATATATAGAATTCTTTCTTAGCTCCTTCATAGCAGGCGCATCTATAAGCTCCGCCTTCGCTGCTGCTTACCCTTTCTAATAAGGTGCAACATTCGCAATGCTTCGTCATCGCGAAATTGTCAAATGGCTTGATCGTCCTCACCTTGTAGCCGTAATACTGCATGTAATACAGGTTATCTGCCAGCGTCTTCGGGTTGCAGGATATGTAGACGATCTGATCCACACCGTAGCTTATGATCTTGTCCATAGCGTCCGTGGACATGCCGACACGAGGCGGATCCACGACGATTACATCCGGCCTGTCCGGAAGCGTCTCAAGCACCTTAAAGACATCCCCTGCGATAAACTCGCAGTTTTTCAGTCCGTTCAGCTCTGCGTTCACCTTGGCCGACTCAATGGCACCCTCGTTGATATCGATGCCGATTACGTGCGCCGCTTTGCGCGCCAGTACCTGCGAAATGGTTCCCGTCCCGCAGTAAAGATCGAACACATTTTTGTTCTCAAAATCATCGATCAACCCTATTCCGTAAGAATAGAGATTCTCGATTGCCTCCACGTTCGTCTGGAAGAATGCAAAAGCGCTGACCTTAAATGAAAGCCCGAAGATCTCTTCCATATAATAATCTCTTCCATGAAGCACTCTCAGCTCATCGCAGTATACGGCGTCCGCAAGCCTGTCGTTAATCGTTCGAAGTACGCCCACGACCTTGTGCTCCAGAGGCAGAGCCAGAATCATATCCCGGTATCCTTCCTCATCAAATCCTTCCTCTGAAGACGTACAGATATTTACCAGAAGTTCCCTCGTTCTCACGCCGCGCCTTACGATCAGATGGCGCATAAGCCCCTTGTGGGTTCTCTTGTGATAGTGGCTGTAGCCCCTCTCCTTAACGAAGTCCAGGGTTGCACTGAGCACCTTGTTAAAATCCTCGTGGATGAGCTGACATTCGTCTACTGTGACGATGGACATGAAATGCCCCTTCTTGTGCATACCCAGAGTGGTTTCGCCGCCCTTTTCCATGTCCCCGAAGGTGTACTCCATCTTATTTCTGTATCTGTACTGGCATGGTGCAGGTTCAATCGGCAGAAGGCCGTCGTGATCGATATGTTTTCTCTCGATAAGGCCTCTGACTTCACCGAACTTGTTGCTAAGCTGTTCCTCATAGGGCACGCCCTGATAGGTACAGCCGCCGCAGTTTTTATATTCTTTGCAAATTTCCATTAAAATCTCCCGTATTTATTGTAGAAGTCCCGTTTGTACTCCAGGAACCTGTCCTCTTCAATCGACTTTCTTATGCCGTCCATGGTGCTTACGAGGAAATGAAGGTTGTGGTTCGTCATGAGCATGGAGCTGAGCATTTCGTCGGACTTGAAAAGATGTCTCAGGTATGCTCTGCTGTAATTTTTGCACGTGTAGCAGTTGCATTCGTGGTCGAGAGGCGTAAAGTCCCGTTCGAACTTGGCATTCTTGATGTTCAGTCTCCCCTCAGAGGTCATCGCCATGCCGTGACGGGCGATTCTCGTAGGCAGAACGCAGTCGAACATATCGACTCCGCGCTCTACACCCTCAAACAGGTAATCCGGACTCCCCACGCCCATCAGGTAACGCGGCTTGTCCTTTGGAAGGTAATCCACGCAGTCATCCAAAATATCATACATAAGCTCTGCAGGCTCCCCGACGCTAAGTCCGCCGATGGCGTATCCCGGAAGATCCATCTCTACGATACCCACTGCACTCTCGCGTCTCAGATCCTTGTACATGCCGCCCTGCATGATTCCAAAGAGCGCCTGCTTATCCGTGTTCTTGTGGTACTCCTTGCACCTTGCAAGCCATCTCGTCGTTCTTTCAAGGGAGTTCTTCACATAATCCCTGTCTGCCGGGTACGGTGCACACTCATCGAAGGCCATGATGATGTCCGATCCAAGGGCATTCTGAATCTCTATGGACTTCTCCGGCGAAATCATATGCGCAGACCCGTCGATGTGCGATCTGAACTTAACCCCTTCCTCCGTGATCTTTCTCATTGCCCCGAGGCTAAAAACCTGAAATCCGCCGCTGTCTGTAAGTATCGGCTTCTTCCAGTTCATGAACTTATGAAGTCCGCCTGCCTCCTTTACCACCTGGTGACCTGGTCTGAGATAGAGATGATAGGTGTTGCTCAGAATAATCTGTGCTCCCAGTTCCTCCACCTGCTCCGGCCGCATGGCCTTAACCGTTGCCGCCGTCCCCACAGGCATAAAAATCGGAGTTTCTATGACACCGTGAGGCGTCGTGATCCTTCCGCGCCTGGCTTTCGTTCTGCTGTCAGTCTTAATTAGTTCGTATTTCAACGCTGTCATATGCTGCAAATCTCCTATTTAATCCTATTCTATAAACATAGCATCCCCATAGCTGAAAAATCTGTATTTTTCCCTGATTGCCTCTTCGTATACTTCCAGAATCTTTTCCCTGTCGTAAAGAGCGGAAATCAGCATAAGAAGCGTGGACTTAGGCAGGTGGAAATTGGTAATGAGGCTATCTACGATTTTGAACTCGTAACCGGGATAGATAAAAATATCGGTGCTCCCCTCTCCTGCCTTAACCTGCATGCAGCCTGCTTCCTCATCGTAAAAGGCCGCGCTTTCAACGGTTCTGGTCGATGTTGTTCCAACGCTTATGATTCTCCTACCCTCGCGCTTTGCCCTGTTGATTGCGGCTGCACTATTTGCGTCTATGGAATATTCCTCAAAGTGCATGGAATGTTCCTCAATGTTATCAACCTTTACAGGTCTGAAGGTTCCTATTCCCACGTGCAATGTCACGTAGACCAGTTCCACACCCTTTGCCTCCGCTGCCGCAAGGAGTTCCTTTGTAAAATGCAGCCCTGCAGTTGGTGCAGCCACCGATCCTTCATCCCTGCAGTACACGGTCTGGTACCTGTCTTTATCGTCCTCTATGCTCTCCCTCTGAATATACGGCGGAAGGGGCATGCTCCCCACTTCTTCCAGACGCTCCATGAAGATTCCGTCGTACTCGAATCTGGCTATCCTCGTCCCGTCATCGCCGTAACCGGTTATCTCCGCTTTGAGAAGCGGGTGCTCCGAGAACACCACTCTATCTCCTGGTTTCAGTCTCCTGCCCGGTCTGACCATGGTTTCCCAGTCATCTCCCGAAATTCTCTTGATCAGGAGAAACTCCACCTTTGCGCCCGTTTCTTCCTTAACGCCGAAAAGTCGTGCCGGCAAGACCTTTGAGTTGTTGAGCACCATCAGATCACCTGGTCTAAGGTACTCCAAAATATCATAAAAATGCTTGTGCTCAGTCTTTCCACTATCCCTATGAACAACAAGAAGCCTGGAGCAGTCCCGTTTGTCTGCAGGCTTCTGTGCTATCAGTTCTTCCGGAAGATAGTAATCAAAATCCGTTATCTTCATATGTTCTTCATCCTCAACTGATCTTCATCCTCTTTGTCGTATTCTATTCCCAAATGTCTGTATGCCATTTCAGAGACCATGCGCCCCTTCTGCGTCCTGTGAAGGAATCCTGCCTGAATCAGGTAAGGCTCGTAGACATCCTCAATGGTCACCCTTTCCTCTCCTATGGAGGCCGCTATGGTCTCGATTCCAACAGGTCCGCCGTTAAACCTCTCTATGATTGTCCTCAGAATCTCCCTGTCAAGATGCTCAAGACCCATTCCATCTACGCCCAGTGCAACGAGAGCCTGCCTCGTAATATCGAGGGTGATGTTCCCCTCGCCTCTTACCTGCGCGAAGTCTCTCACGCGCTTTAACATTCTGTTTGCAACCCTCGGCGTTCCTCTCGACCTCATAGCCATCTCTGTCAGTGACTCATCGTCAATCGGCACGTCGAGAAGTCCTGCAGACCTTGAAATGATCGTCTTCAGCTCGTCCGTTCCGTACATCTCAAATTTAAGATTGACCCCGAATCTGTCTCTCAAAGGTGCGCTGAGACTTCCGGCTCTTGTGGTTGCGCCGATGAGCGTGAACTTTGCGATATCCAGCCTGATCGATCTGGCAGAAGGGCCTTTGCCGATCACGATGTCCAGAGCGTAGTCCTCCATTGCCGAATACAAAACTTCCTCGACGGATCGGTTGAGCCTGTGTATCTCATCGATGAAAAGGACGTCGTTTTCATTGAGATTCGTTAGTATCGCCGCAAGATCCCCCGCTCTGCTTATTGCAGGTCCCGAAGTGATCCTGAGATCCACGCCCATCTCGTTTGCGATAATGCCGGCGAGGGTTGTCTTACCAAGCCCCGGCGGACCATAAAAAAGCACGTGATCCAGAGGCTCTCCACGCAGCTTTGCAGCTTCTATGAAAATCTTCAGATTGTCCGTTGCCTTCTTCTGTCCTATATATTCTGCAAGCGTCTGCGGTCTCAGGGTGAACTCGCTTCTTTCCTCCCCTGCGCCCAGCTCTGCAGCAGTGATTCTTTCTCCGTATTCCATACCGTATTCCATACCCGGTTCCTTCCGCTAAAAGAGATTCTTTAACGCCTTCTTGATATACTCTTCAGATGTGAGATCCGTTTCCTTTACAGGAGCCAGTGCGCTCGTAGCCTCGCCTCTGCTGTATCCCAAAGCGATCAGTGCTTCGATGGCCTCACGTCTTCCGTTTCCTGCCTGCGGTGCTCCGTCTCCGCCCGTTGCCGCTTCAGCTTCCATCACCTCTGCTCCGTCAAGCTTGAACTTATCCTTGAGTTCAAGGACGATCCTCTCTGCGGTCTTCTTCCCTATTCCGTTTGCTCTCGTCAGCGATTTTGAATCCTCAAAGGCGATCGCCTGCTCCAGCTCTTCGAGGGTGAAGGCAGAAAGTATGGCGATGCCGGCCTTTGCACCGACGCCGCTCAC
>JAFTHD010000059.1 GCA_017457585.1 Bacillota bacterium
GACCCTGACGGCAAGATTATAACGAGCCTCGAGTTCAACAACTCGACCGTCATGGTGACGGAGAGACTTCTCAAAGTAGGCGACGTGAAACTCAATCTGTCAGGTCAGGGACTAAGCTCTGACTTTACGCTGGACTCCATTTCCGGACCCGAGACGGTGAGGGTAGTTGCCAGCGAAAGCAGACTTGCTGGCCTCACTTCCATCAGCGGAACGGTTGACCTATCCGAAGTTAAGGAAGGTGGAGTCGTATTCCTTCCTGTGGAAGTGGAACTGCCGTACGGAGTTTATCAGTACGAGGATATCAACGAAAATGCAAAGGTGACCATAAAGGTGGCCAATTAAGGGCGGTTTATAAAAGGCGGCTGTAAGGCGGCCGCAATTGCGCGCAGTGCTGCGCGAATGCTATGAACGTTATAGAAAGCGATAAGGAGAAAGTATATGGGAAGACTATTCGGGACAGACGGAGTAAGAGGCGTCGCAAACTCAGAGCTTACGCCGGCTCTTGCCTATAAGCTGGGCAAGGCAGGTGCATATATCTTAAGCCGTGACAATGCGAGACCTGTTTTCATCATCGGCAAGGACACCAGGCTGTCGGGTGACATGCTGGAGGACGCCTTGAGCGCAGGGATTCTTTCCGTTGGAGGAAACGTCATCAAGGGAGGCATACTTCCAACACCAGCGGTGGCACACCTTGTCAAGGCCTACGGAGCAGATGCAGGCGTCGTGATTTCCGCTTCCCACAATCCTTTTGAATACAACGGAATCAAGTTCTTCAAAGGCGACGGCTTCAAGCTGGACGACGATATTGAAGACCAGATAGAGGATATCATCATAAGGGATACCGACGTAACCCGAGACATCGAGGGCGAGAAGCTGGGCAAAAGACTGAGCGCAGATGAGGACGCCCTGACGCTTTATGCGGAGTATCTCAAATCGACAATAGATGTTGACATCAAAGGTGTCAAGCTGGTTCTCGACTGCGCCAACGGTGCGTCTTATAAGGTGGCTGAAAAGGTGTACCGTGAGCTGGGTGCAGACATTATGGTGATCGGCAACAGACCAGACGGTACCAACATCAACGACGGATGCGGCTCAACCCATCCGGAGAAGTTGCAGCGCGAGGTGGTAAAGCGCGGCGCACTCTTGGGTCTGGCATACGACGGAGATGCGGACAGGCTGATTGCGGTTGACGAAAAGGGCAGGATCATCGACGGGGACAAGCTGATATGCATATGCGCCCAGATGATGAAAGCAAAGGGCGCGTTGACAGATAATCTGGTAACGGCAACGGTTATGAGCAACATCGGCTTCCACAAGTACATCGAAGCTATGGGATGCAAGGTCGACGTTACGGGCGTTGGCGACAGGTACGTTCTCGAGAGAATGCTCCAGACGGGATGTCAGATTGGCGGAGAACAATCGGGACATATCATTTTCCTCAACCACAGCACCACAGGCGACGGGATACTTTCCTCCCTGCAACTTTTGCAGGCGGTGCTCATGTCGGGGAAGAAGCCGTCAGAACTGGCGGATGAAATCGAAATTTACCCGCAGGTTCTCAAGAATGCCAGGGTAAAGAACGAAAACAAGAAGCGATACAGTTCGGACGAGAGCATTCAGGCGGAAATCAGGAAGATCGAAGCCGAGATGGAGGGTCAGGGAAGAGTTCTCATAAGATCGTCAGGAACGGAGCCTCTCGTAAGGGTCATGATCGAAGGGCAGGACATAGAGAGGATCACGGAGCTGGCACAGCAGCTTGCGCTCTTAATTACGAAGAAGTTTGGATGATGAATCCGGCGCGGTGTAAAAGGATACAGCAATCTTTTGCAAAAGACAGGAGGTAAATTATGTGCGGCATCGTAGGATATGTAGGCACTGACAACGCCAAGGAAAGGGTAATCGACGGACTGAAGCGTCTCGAATACAGAGGATACGACTCTGCAGGAATCGCCCTTCCCATAGACGGCAGGATAGAGGTTAGAAAGCACGTTGGGGAAATCAAGAATCTGGAGAAGATCATTCGTGATCCGGAGTTTAACAGCTCCGCAGGAATAGGACACACGAGATGGGCCACTCACGGAGCACCGTCCGATTTGAATGCCCATCCGCACTGCAATTCGGACAGCTCCATCGCGATCGTTCACAACGGAATCATCGAAAATTACATAGAACTTAAATCCTGGCTCAGCAAGGAGTACGGCATTGAGTTTAAGTCGGATACGGATTCTGAAGTCATCGCACACCTGATAGGCGTTTATTACGATGGGGACCTTCACGAGGCGGTCAACAAGGCGGTAAGCGAGATGAGGGGAGCATACGCGGTAGCGGCCATAGCAGCAGATGAGCCTGACAGAATCGTTGCCGTGAGAAAGGACGCACCTCTCGTTGCAGGAATCGGAGAGGGATTTAACTTCATAGCCTCCGACATCCCTGCAATGCTCAAGTACGTGAGAAAGGTTTACTTCATCGAGAACAACGAGACCGTCGTAATCACAAAGGATGACATTCGTATCTACGGTGAGAACGGCAAGCCTGTCAAGAGAGAAGAGTTCCATGTATCGTGGGATGCGGATGCAGCGGAGAAGGAGGGATACCCTCACTTCATGCTCAAGGAGATCTACGAGCAGCCAAAGGCAATTGAAGAGACACTTTCAAGAAGGCTGAACGACGATAACTCGATTAAGCTTGATGGAATCAACATAACGAAGGAAGAGCTTGAAAATATTGATAAGATTTACATCGTAGCCTGCGGAACGGCATACCATGCAGGTCTCGTAGGCAAGATGGTCATAGAGAAGATGGCGAAGATCCCGGTGGAAGTTGACGTGGCGTCGGAATTCAGGTACAGAGATCCTTTCGTTGACGACAAGACCCTGTTCATTGCCATCAGCCAGTCGGGAGAAACCCTGGACACTTTGGCAGCCCTCCGCGAAGCCAAGGCAAAGGGCGCTCGCGTGCTGTCGGTTGTGAACGTTGTGGGAAGCTCCGTTGCCCGTGAGTCGGACGATGTATTCTACACGTGGGCAGGTCCTGAGATTGCAGTCGCATCAACGAAAGCATACACGACACAGCTCATCTGCATGTACCTGATTGCCCTCTACATGGGTAAGACGAGGGGGACGATTGCGGACGAATACTATGAGGGAATCCTTGCAGAACTGAAGGCACTGCCTGAGAAGGTACAGCAGATCCTCGAGCACACGCAGGTAATCGAATATCTGGCAAAGAAATATTACACGAGAGAAATGGTATTCTACGTTGGCAGAGGCCTTGACGCCGGCGTTTCCTACGAAGGGTCTCTCAAACTCAAAGAGATCTCCTATATCAACTCATTTGCAATCGCGGCAGGCGAGCTGAAGCACGGAACGATCGCTTTGATGGCAGAGGATACCCTGGTGTTCGCTCTTGCAACGCAGAGCTTCCTCTACGAGAAAATGGTCTCAAACGTAAAGGAAATCGCAGCTCGCGGAGCAAGGCTCATCGGGATAACTGGCGAAGGCGGGGACGAACTGGCGGAGATAACGGAGGAAATCATCTTCATCCCGAACTCGGCAGATGAAGTAACGCCGGTGCTTGCAGTGGTGCCGCTCCAGCTCTTTGCATATTACGTTGCAAGGGAAAGGGAGTGCAACATCGATAAGCCGAAGAATCTGGCAAAATCCGTTACGGTGGAATAGCCGGGTGAGCGTAGAGTCGGTACGGGCGGTACAGCTTGAAACAAGGTGCAGGCTGCGGACTTGCTGTTCAGGACTTGCGGAGTTCTGACAGGTAACTAATGAAGAAAGCAATA
>JAFTHD010000060.1 GCA_017457585.1 Bacillota bacterium
CATACCAATACCTAATGAAAGAGCATACTGGAACTCGTTAAGGTTACCAGGAGCTTCCTCGATCGTTCTTCTGTAAACGATCTTGACATCGTCTGCGCCCAGCAGCTTCGCTGTTACTGCGCAGTCAACTGCAACGTCGCCGCCGCCTACTACGAGGACTCTCTTGCCAGCATCGAAGCCTTCAGCTTCTGATCTTGCTGCCTTCAGGTAATCGATTGCGGAGTATACACCCTTAAGGTCTACGCCGTCAATTCCAGGAACGTTGTCAGCCCAAAGACCAACGCCTACGAATACTGCATCGTATGCATCCAGATCCTCAGCCTTGACTTCCGTATTGAATACGAACTTAACGCCCAGTTCTTCAACCTTGGAGATATCATAGTCAACTACTGACTGTGGAAGTCTGCTCGGTACGATACCGTAAGTCAGCATACCACCGGCCTTAGCTTCTCTCTCCAGAATAGTAACATCATAGCCTTCCTTAGCCAGTTCAGCTGCAGCTGCCAGTGATGCAGGACCTGCACCAACGCATGCTACCTTGCCAGCCTTCTTCTCTGCAGGAGCTGAGAGAACTTTCTGTCCCAGAGCTTCTTCCTGCTCGATTGCGAATCTCTGCAGCTTGCCGATTTCGATAGGTCTATCGATACCACATCTTGAACAAGCTTCTTCACAAAGATTGTCATAAGGGCAAATTCTTGCACAAGTGCCTCCCAGGATGTTGTTTTCTCTGATCGTCTCAGCAGCACCCATGATGTTTCTGAATCTGATTGATCTGATAAACTTGGCCGGATTCGTTCCAGCAGGGCAACCCTTGCTACATGGTGCATCGTGGCACAGCAGACATCTTGCAGCTTCTTCCAGTGCTGTTCTTGAGTTGAAACCAGATACTGCTTCAGCAGTGTATTCTGCTTTTACTACTTTACTCAATTTAAACTCCTCCTTTTCCACTTATCTTCAATGACCACGGAATATCTCACGTGATACCCTATGGCACCGATTCTATATGATAAGCCGACAAGACCAACATGGTCCTGTCGGCTTATTAACGAATTGTGGTATTAATTTGTTTAGAACTCAGGTGATGCGTCGCACTTCAGAACTGCGTTCAGAGTAGCTGTTGCTGCTGCTGTGCAGTCTTCGTCTGATACGTGCTCAGGTTCGCAATGTGACAGACCGTCCTTAGTTCTTGAGAAGATCATTGTAGTAGGGATCATGTATGCGCAGAACTGTGCATCGTGGCCAGCTCCTGACAGAATCTTCTGCCACTTAGCTCCCATTTCTTCCATTGACTCTTCTACGAATCCGATCAGTCTCTCGTCGAAGTATACAGTGTCTCTTACCCACTGTTCCTTGATTTCGCACTTGCACTGCTGCCATTCCTGTGCAGCCAGCTCCTTCAGGATCTCCATGCACTTAGCTCTTACTTCTGGGTTAGGATGTCTAACGTCCAGTGACATGTAAACTTCATCAGGAATTACAGTGTGGATGCAAGGGTGAGCATTGATTTCACCAGTTGTGAATACGAATTCAGGTTCGCCTGCAGCTACTACTTCTTCGTTGTATGCATCATATCTCTTGTGCAGTTCTACCAGGAAGTCTGCGCAGGCGTGGAGTGCGTCATGTCTCTTCTTCATAGGGAATGTACCAGCATGTGCTGAGAATCCATAGAATCTGATAGCGTAGTTGAACATACCCATTACGAGCTGTACAGCACCGATTTCATTTCCGTTATCCTCGAGGATAGGTCCCTGCTCCAGATGTGCTTCGAACATAGCGCAGTACTTCTCTGGGCTGATTCTGTTTTCTTTAGGACCAGTGTAAGGTGATGCAGCGAGAGCTTCACCGAAGTTAGCAAATGGTGACTCATCCATTGGAGTTGAAGCCATCATGTTGTCATATTCAAAGTTTGGCTTAAGATCATCTGGGAGATAGTCATAGCAAATGATACCTGATACCATCATTGCTGGTGGATACAGTGAACCTTCTTCGTTCGTCCAGATCATTGCTGTTACAGGGTGCTTATGAGGGATATTCTCAGCAGCGATAGTCTCCAGTACTTCCATACCTGTCATAACGCCTTCGATACCATCATAGTTACCGCCGTTCTTAACTGAGTCGCAGTGTGAACCCATAACGATTCTCTTAGCATCAGGATCTGAACCTGGAAGAGTTGCATACATGCAAGCTACGTCATCGCATTCTACGATAGCGCCGATAGCTTCCATTCTCTTCTTGAATTCAGCTCTTGCCATATTAGCTTCTGCTGAAAGTGAGTATCTTGTGATTCCACCGTGTCCAGCGTCACCGAACTGTGCAAAAGTTCTAATCTTGTCTGACATTCTTTCTAAACTACACTTATACATAACAATCGTCCTCCTTTAAATGTTTAGAACTTATGATTTGCACTGGTGTGTAACCAGTTACATA
>JAFTHD010000006.1 GCA_017457585.1 Bacillota bacterium
CAGTCAGATAAAGTGTTCATCATGGGGCACAGGAATCCGGACATGGACTCATTCGGCGCGTCCATGGGAATGAACAGAATGGCCAAGTACATGGGCAAAGAGGCCTACATCGTTTTGGGTGAGTACAACGCAGCACTTGAGGCGATGGCTGAAGACGCAAAGGAATGCGCCGACTTCAACATCATATCGCCAGAAAGGGCGCTGAGCCTGGTGGGTCCTGAGTCGCTGCTTATCATCGTCGACACCCACAGACCGATGCTGGTAGAGTCCATGGATCTGGTTGAAAAGGTAAGGCGCAGAGCCATCATCGACCATCACAGAATGGCAGAGGACGTTTTGAGCGACGTTGCCCTCTCCTACATCGAATCCTACGCATCGTCGGCATCTGAACTTGTCACAGAGATCGTTCAGTACGCCTGTGACAGGAAGGCCCTGATTCCGACGGAGGCCAACGGCCTCATGGCAGGTATCATGGTGGACACCAACAGGTTCGCCGTAAAGTCAGGGGTCAGAACTTTTGAAGCGGCCTCATGGCTGAGAAGACGAGGTGCGGATCTCGGCAGGGTAAGGCAGTTCTTCCAGGGAGATGCAGAGTCCTTCATGCTGAAGGCGCAGTGCGTTTCGGAGGCGGCTTTTTACAAGGATGGCATCGTCATGAGCATTATGCCGGGAAGAAACATCAACGCCCAGATACTCAACTCCCAGGTGGCAGACGAACTGCTCACCGTAAAGGGCGTCAAGGCCAGCTTCGTTGCAGGCTATAACGATTCCGGCAGGACGACGGTCAGCGCAAGGTCCCTCGGCGAGATCAACGTGCAGGTCATCATGGAAAAGTTCGGCGGCGGAGGTCATCTGAACACGGCAGGCGTGCAGCTTGACGAGCCACCGGAAAAGATTTTGGAAGACATACGAAGTTTTCTCGATACATTTCTTTCGTAAAACATTCACATTAGGAGGATAGAATAGATGATAGTAATACTTTTAAAAGATGTGAAAGGCAAAGGTAAAGCAGGCGATGTAGTTAAGGTCAGCGACGGTTATGCGAGAAACATGCTGCTGCCGAGAGGACTGGCTCAGGAGGCTACGGAAGGGAACATCAGAAACCTGGAAAAGCAGAAGGCCATAGCAGAAGAAAAGCGGGCTGCAGAGGAAGCAAAGGCGAAGGAACAGATGGAGAAGCTGGAGCAGATCATCTTAAACATCAAGACGAAGGGCGGCGACAGCGGCAAGCTGTTCGGATCCATCACCTCGAAGGACATTGCGGACGCACTGGAATCCCAGGAAGGCATCAAGATAGACAAGAAGAAGGTGGATATGCCTGCACCGATCAAGACAGCAGGCGAGAGCACTGTAACCCTCAAACTTTTCACGGGCGTAAGCGCTAAGCTGAAGGTAAATGTTACGATTTAGTTTGAACAGTCACAAGCAAGCGGAGTTTCCGGAGGAAAACGCATGGAAAGTATAGAAACTAAAACTGAAGGAAGAGTGCCGCCTCACAGCCTCGATGCAGAGCGGTCGGTTCTCGGCGCTGCCATGCTGTCGGAAGATGCGCTTAATGACGTGGCGGAGACGGTCAGACCGGCGGATTTTTATGATCAGAACCACAAGGAGATCTTTAACGCCATACTGGATCTTCACCGCAAAGGGTCGCCGGTTGATATGCTGACGGTATCCGAGGAGCTTAAGAAGCGCAACAGCCTTACCATGGTGGGCGGAAGAGCCTACATAGCATCCCTTTCTTCGGGAACACCGACAACATCAAATGCAATGGAGTACGCGCGCATCGTCGCAGAGAAGGCATCGATAAGGAGACTCATAGACACTGCCGATGACATCGTGACCAAAGGGTATGATGACGGCCTCGATGCAGGCCAGCTCCTGGACTACGCGGAAGCCGGAATATTCGAGATATCCCAGTCGAGACAGAAGGGCAAGTATACGCATATTCAGGAGGCACTCCTGGCCAACATCGATACCATCGACAAAGCGTCCCAGATGGAGGGCGGCCTGACAGGATTGACCACAGGATTCATAGATCTGGACGGCAAGACATCGGGACTCCAGAAGTCGGATCTCATCATACTTGCTGCGAGACCTGCCATGGGAAAGACCGCATTTGCACTCAGCATTGCGAGGAATGCCGCCGTCAAAGCCGGAGCCAGCATCATGATATTCAGCATGGAGATGGCGAAGGAACAGCTTAGTCAGAGACTTCTCAGCATGGAGTCTAAGGTGGAGCTTCAGAAGCTGAAGACGGGCAAGCTGGAGAGGCGCGACTGGGAGGATCTTAACGTTGCAATCGATGTGCTGTCGGGCACGAACATACACATAGACGATACGGCGGGCATAAGCATCATGGAGATGAAGAGCAAGTGCAGAAGGCTCAAGGCAGAAAAGGGTTTGGATCTTGTAATCATTGACTACCTGCAGCTGATGAATCCTGAGGGCAGGGCAGACTCCAGGACCCAGGAAATATCCGTTATTTCGAGGAATCTCAAGCTTCTTGCAAGAGAGCTGGATTGTCCTGTTCTGGTTCTTTCTCAGCTAAGCCGTGCGCCGGAGATGAGAACAGATCACCGGCCGATGCTCTCTGACCTTAGAGAGTCGGGTTCCATCGAGCAGGATGCTGATATCGTTATTTTTCTTTACAGAGACGAATACTATAACAAGGAGACCACTGAGAAGCCGGGCGAGTGCGAAGTCATCATCGCCAAGCACAGAAGCGGTCCTACGGGCAGCATCGATGTATCCTGGATAGAGCGATACACCCAGTTCAAGGACAAAGCGACCGGCATGCTGCCGTAGAGAAGTGAATTGGAGGGACGAATGGCCTTTCGTCATGAGAAGACAAGCGACCTTTTTCTGAAGGAAACGGGCGTTGAAAACATGTTCATAAATGAATATATGGCGGCAGCGCCGGGAGATTTCGTCAAGGTATATCTGATTGCACAGATGTATGCCGACGCAGGACTGGAAATATCAAACGAGGCCATCGCGAAAACGCTCGGCATAGAACACGAGGACGTTCTCAAAGCATGGACCTACTGGGAAAAGAAAGGAATCGTGCGAAAGATCTTTGCAGAAGATAAGAGCAGACTCGAGTACGACGTGGAATTTATCAATCTGCGCGAACAGCTTTACGGGAGCAAGTCGGTCAAGATGTCATCGGAGCAGAGCCTTCAGTCGTCCATGGCGGACAAGGATATTCAGGAAATGCTCTCGGAGATTGAGAAGATGACCGGAAGCGTGATGAACGGCACCGAGGTGACGGAGATCGTGGGATGGCTCAGCGATTACAACATAGCCCCGGACGTAATTATCTACGCCTACAGGTACAGCCTGGACAGGAAGAGAAAGAACATTAAGTACATTGAAGCGGTCATAAGGAACTGGGCGGAGGAAGGCCTCCTTACCGTTGAAGCTATCTCCAGGAAACTCAGTGAGAATGACAGGAAGCAGCATTTGTACAGAAGGGTATTTCAGGCGCTGGGATTCATCAGAAATGCCACCGAAGAGGAAAGGCGAATCATGGACACCTGGTTTGATACCATGGGATTTTCTCTCGAGAAGGTTCTCGAGGCATGCAAGAAGACCTCGGGCATTTCAAGTCCCAACATCAACTATGTCAACAAGGTGCTCACGAACTGGTACGAAGAGCAAAATAGTGCCGCATCTTCGGGCGGAAAGTCCGAAGTGACATCGGGAGACGTGAGCAGGTACTACGAGGCGCTCAGGGAAAAGGAGATGAAAGAAGCGGAAGCAAGGCGGCAGGAAGTATACAGCAAGGTTCCGCGAATAAGGGAAATAGAAGAAACTTTAGGTGCATCGGCAGCCGAGATGGCGATGGCAATCGCCAACGGAAGAAGCGACAGGGACAAACTCATAGCAGAAACCAAAGCGCGCAACGATGCAATGAACATAGAAGAAGCATTCCTTCTTACGGATAACGGATTCGATATAGACTATATGGACGTGAAATATTCCTGCGAGAACTGCAAGGATACGGGAGTGCTTGAAACAGGAGAAAGATGTCAATGCTTTGGAGAAGTGACAAGGGAGAAGATAGACCTGTTAATGAAGCAGGTGAAATAAAAACTGAAAAAAAATCTGACTCCTCTGCAGGGACAGGCACTCGAAAAGCGGCCGATGTCATTCCAAATGATGGCCAG
>JAFTHD010000007.1 GCA_017457585.1 Bacillota bacterium
CAAGCTCTACATCCAGACCGGCAAGGTCAAGGATGTATCTAAGCAAATCGAGGCCAGCCCAAAGGTTGAGCTCTCATGTTTTGACGGAGAGAAGTGGCTGAGGCTTTCGGGCACGCTGGTTGAAGATGACAGGGTGGAGGCGAGAGAATATATGCTCGACCAGTACCCGGATCTGAAGGCGATGTACGATGCCAACGACGGGAATACCGTTGTTTACTATTTCAAAGATGCGACGGCTGTGTTCAGTTCGTTCACATCAGCTCCCGAGGTTATTGAATTTTAGATGGAGGATACATAATGGAAAAGAACGTAAGCGTATGGGCAGAGAAGCTTATTGACCTCTGCTCGACGGTGGGGACAAAGATTCTTTTGGCTCTGGTGATCCTGATCGTCGGCAGAATCGTAATCAAAAAGATTCTCTCGATAATCGACAAGATCAAAGCTACGGAAAAGCTGGATCCGGCTGTAAAATCATTCCTTAATAATTTCTGCAAGATCGCATTATATGCTGTCCTGATTATTTCGATAATCAGCGTACTTGGAGTGCCTATGGCTTCGGTAATCACGGTACTTGCAACTTGCGGACTCGCTGTAGGCATGGCTCTGCAGGGTGCACTTTCAAACCTTGCAGGCGGAATCATGCTTCTGATATTCAGACCTTTCAGCATAGGGGACTATGTGATTGCCGCTGATACGGAGGGCGTTGTAAAGGAACTGAACATGTTCTACACTGTGATTACGACGGTTGACAATCAGACGGTTACCGTTCCGAACGGCAACCTGATGGCCGGTAACATTACCAACGCAACGAAGGAAGCTATGCGCAGAGTGGATCTGAAATTCAACGTTAGCGGATCTGACCTGGCAGGTGCACGCAAAGCGATGGTGGATGCAATGAAAGCATGCGAGCTCGTCGTTGATTCACCGGAACCTGTTGCAGAGCCGCTGGAAGGAATCCCTGGTGGAATGACGTTCACGGCAAGAGCCTGGACGAAGACAGAGGATTACTGGGATGTATACTTCGCGCTCATGGAGTCCATTCCGAATGCGCTTGGTGAGGCAGGAGTCGGAGGGCCGCTGCCTGCCTATCAGATTTACAACGAGAACAAGTAACACGGAAACAAAATAACGGGAAAACTTTACATGATATGAAAAGGGGCTGTCGCATTGAGCGCAGCTCCTTTAACGTGAAAAAACGACCGACTATTCACGGGCGACCGTTACATCACAGGGCGCTGCGCCGCAGGCGCATGAAAGCGAAGAAGCCTTCCTATACCGGGAAGGCTTCGTATGTTTCATACATAATATAAAATGGATCCATAGCCATATCCATTTCGTAGTGACCGCAGAACCAGAAGTTGTACTTCAGTTTCTCTTCGATGGAGTCCAGCCACTTTTCAGTGGATCGATCCAGGGAAGCTTCGCTCACCATAGGGGGCAGAGGGACGGCAGGCGCAAGCCTCGAAGGTGCGGAGTGGGTTAGAACCACGTCAAATTGCCAGTCGTTATCCCGGCATGTTTTCTCCACTCTGCGCTTGATCTCTTCGCTGGGCTGCTCGTCCGGAAACCAGCCTACACCCTGGCGTACGCAGAACTCCTTGTTGAAGCTGTAACCGCCGCCGCAGACGAGGGTTTTGTATCCGTTGAAGTCGTACACTTCGCCATCCTTTGCGAATACGTATTCGGGAAACTCCGGCTCTACGTAAACTGTGCCGCCGTGCCACGGACGCTCTTCGTAGGTGGCGATCGTCTCCGGCCTCATCTCATGGCATCCGTGCACAAAGAAGAATGTAACGGGGATGGTGCTCACGTTCTTCTTTTTGTGATAATCGTACTGACCGCCGGTGTAGTTCATGGACGCACCGCCGAGGACGATCATGATATCATCCTTTGTCGTCTCCATCGCGTCGCAGAATTCTTTGATGCGCATGAAGTCGCCCTTCGTATCGCCTGTCAAATATATCATTCATTTTCCTCCTTGGTTTCGTATTGCCATTATATCATAGGACCGGCCAATCAGCTATTCGGATATTCGAAGCGGGGAACCGGAGATTCCGCTGCTTGCAAATGGCGGTTTCCTGGGTTAAAGTATTGCCATAGACATAATTAGGGAGAAAGACTATGGATTTTGACAACAAGAGTAAAATTCCATCTCAGGATGAGATGGCTCATGAAAGAACGATGCTCTCCGAGCAGCGAACGGATATGGCGACGGAGAGAACGAATATGGCTTACGAAAGAACGGCGCTGGCAAATTCCCAGACGCTTCTTTCCTTTGCGAGAACGGCGATCGCCATCTTTGCAGGCGGTATCGGAATGTTTGAATTTATCAACAATCAGACCATCGTTACGATCGGGATCGTGTTTATGGCAGTATCGCCTGTTATCATGGCAATCGGGATCGTGAATTACGTGCAGACCAGGAAGCGAATCCGCCAGAGCGTGGAACGGTGGCTGCACTAAAAGACATCCCGGGTTATGGCATGAAGCGACCGAGAAGCTCCCGCATGTTCTCGGAACCGTAGCTTCTCAGGGAGTATTCTCCGCCGCAGATGCACCAGTCGTAGAGAAAGGCGCGTTCAAGTACGGCGTATAGTTTGACGAGCTCGTTTACCGACATTGCGTTTGTAAACTCACCCGACTCCTGCCCTTCGATGCATATTTTTCGCAAAAGTTTATAGTAATATCTGTTTCTGTCAAGAAGATACTTCTCGCCGCGGGTGATGAGCTGGGAGGAGAGGAGCCTTGCCAGCAAATCCTGAGAAATGCTGTTCTCTATCATGGAGAACAGCTCTTTGTTTAAGTGGAGAAGTTTTTCGCTGCATGAATCCATTCCTTCAAGTTCAGGCTCCAGCTCTTCGTACTTCCTGTCGAACACATCGGACAATGTTCCGAGAAGGTCATCCTTGCTCTTGAAGTAATGATAGAAAGAACCCTTTGACGTTCCTGATTCTTCAACGATTTCATCGATGATGGTCTCTTCGTAGCCCTGTTCATAGAATAATTTCCATGCGGCCGCTATGATGCGGCCTCTCGTATCACGGGAACTCTTTCTGCTCATCCGGTACATCTCCTGTCTTATCTGGTCTAAATCAGTGAAATTTATTTATAATTTAACTATTAGGATATTTTTTAGTCTAATAGTAGTATATTTGAATAATCCAGTTATTTCAACACTTTTATTGGTTATAACATAGGTAAATCTGAAATAAAGTACAGAATTCATACTGTGTTTGAGTCTAATAAAAGTTATGGTACAATGGCGAGGCTGACATGATGAAAGACAAATTTGTAAGGAGATAGATATTATGAATGCAGAAATTTTAGTTTTTATACTTTACTTCGTGGCGGTATTCGGAGTCAGTCTGGTGTTCTTCTTCAACGGCACCAACAAAGGCGGCAAGGACTACTTCCTGGGCGGAAGATCCATGGGGCCGTGGGTAACGGCAATGTCTGCCCAGGCGTCGGACATGTCCGGATGGCTCCTCATGGGACTGCCGGGTTCCGTGCTCGCTTTTGGTTTCGGCAAGATGTGGATCGGTATTGGCCTGGCACTCGGTACAGCAGCAAACTGGATCTTTTGTGCAAAGAGACTGAGAAGATTCTCAAGGGCAGCCAACGATTCCATCACACTTCCGGAGTACCTTTCAAACAGATTCGGGGCAAAGTCGAACACCATGCAGCTTGTATGCGCTATCGTATTTCTGATCTGCTTCACCGTTTACGTCGCTTCCGCATACGTTTCAGGTGCGACCGTATTCACGCAGCTTTTCCCTGGAGTCAATGAGAGGGTTGCAATGGTGATCTTCGCACTGCTCATCATCGGCTACACCATGCTGGGCGGCTTCAAGGCCGTTTGCTGGACCGACTTCTTCCAGGGCATCCTCATACTGATCGCCATGCTCGCCATTCCTATCGTGGTTCTGGCAACCCAGAGCCTGGATACGGCGCTTTTAGAAAACGTGTACAGCTACGTGGACGCTGACGGATCGACGGTGGAGTGCACCTTCGGAACGGGCATTTTTAACTCCAGCTGGCAGGATATCGTTTCCGGTCTTGCGTGGGGTCTCGGGTACTTTGGAATGCCGCACATACTCGTAAGATTCATGTCGATCGAGAAACCTTCCATGGTTAAGCAGAGCGCTATCATCGCAATCATCTGGGTTATCTTAACCCTCGGTGCAGCATGCGTGATCGCATACTTTGGAAGAATGATCGTAGCAGAACAGCTTCTGACGACTGGTTCCCAGAGCACTATATTCATCGTAATGTCAAGACTCTTCTTCCCTGGAGCAATCTCGGGTATTCTGCTGGCAGCAATCATGGCCGCTGCAGTATCGACGGCAGATTCACAGATCCTCGTTGCGTCCAGCTCCTTCACGGAGGATATTTACAAGCCGCTCATCAAGCCTGATGCAACGGATAAAGAGACGCTGATGGTGGGAAGACTCGTTGTACTGGCAG
>JAFTHD010000061.1 GCA_017457585.1 Bacillota bacterium
CACACAACGGCATATTTGTATCTGTTATAATCGTTACAAGGAGGTAATTTGACAATGGAATTTAACAAGTATTTCGATCATACACTTCTCAAAGCTGACGCGAGAGAATCACAGATTGCAGCGCTTTGCAGCCAAGCGGCGGCGTACGGCTTCGCCTCGGTATGCGTCAATTCATGCTATGTTCCCCTCTGCGTTTCCCTTCTCAAAGATACGGCGGTAAAGGTTGCAAGCGTGGTGGGCTTCCCTCTGGGCGCTATGTCAACAGACGGGAAGCTGGCGGAGACGGATTATGCAATTTCCTGCGGTGCAGCGGAGATCGATACGGTGATTAACGTAGGCCATCTAAAAGACGGTAAAGACGATGAAATCGTAGAAGAACTGAAGGCCCTTTCTTCCCTCTGCCACGAAAAAGGCGCCATCCTCAAAGTCATCATAGAGACATGCCTTCTCTCGGATGAAGAGAAAATCACGGCCTGCAGGCTCGTTACAGAGTCCGGCGCCGATTTCATCAAGACTTCGACGGGATTTAGCACTGGCGGCGCCACCGTTTCCGATATAAAGCTTCTGCGCGCAAACGTTGGGGAGCACGTCAAAATCAAAGCGTCAGGAGGTATCAGGACATTGGATGACACCCTTAAATTCATCGATGCCGGAGCAGACCGGCTTGGCTGCAGCGCAAGTATCTCCATCATGAAGGAATATCTTAAAGACAGGGAGTCCCTTCGCAAAAGATAAAAAAATGGGAATGTATCTTCAGTTCGCTAAAGATTGCATTCCCAACTTTTTTACCATTTCATACTGTGGGCTATTTACACTGCCACTTTACAATGCCGTCCTGATATATTCTCCCGACACGACCTCTGTCCTCTAAGTAGGATAGCATGCTCCTGATATTCGTGCTCTGCATTGCATAAAATCCGACGTCCTCAGGAAGGCGATATTCACGGCTCATAACCCCTGTAATTTCATCGAAGCCTGCTGGATGTTCGCACACAGCCTCTATCATCTCAAGCTGCTCCCTGACATTTCTGCGGTTTGCCTCTATCGTCTCACTTACATTCTCTTCCATTCTGCCGTGTCCGGGAATGAAGGCACGCCCCTTAAGTTCTGATATTTTTTCGAGCGTTCTGAGGAATTCATCCACCCTGTACATATATCCGAACCTGTGATTCTTAAGATATCCCAGTCCTAAATATGCATCGCCAAGAAACCATACCTTATCCGGCGTCATAAATCCTATCATGCCCGGCGAATGGCCGGGAACATCGATTATCTCAATTCCGTCCTTCTCTGCCGAGGACTCGCTGATAGGCTTTAGTCCGCAGCTCTTTTCGTGCCCGAACATTTGAAGGAGCCTCTTTTCCGGATATCCGCCGAAGAAAAAGGCCGGTTCAAGGTCTGGATATTCATCAAAAAGGATCTCGTACCTGCTGCAATATGCCGGAATTCCGTACTTATCCATCAGATAGGTGTTGCCGTCCATATGGTCCCTGTGGGAATGGGTATTGAGGATGTAAGCCGGCTTCATTCCTGCATCAGAAATGAGCCTGTCTATCTCCTCTCCCATGGGCGCAAATCCCGTGTCGATCACGACAGCACTGCCGTCCTGCCTTACGTACACTCCGATGTTGGTCTCACCCTTTATGAAAAACGTGTTCTCGCCGACCTGGGTCAGCACTTGCTCATTTTTGCTCATTTTTCGTCCTTCTACATTATAAACGGGC
>JAFTHD010000062.1 GCA_017457585.1 Bacillota bacterium
ACCATCATGTTGATTGTGTCACACTCGTCCAGTTCCTGAACAGCATGTCTTGCCATAACGCACATTACTCCAGGAGCTGAGCCGGTACCGATGATAGCAGTCTTATCGTTTGCAGCAAATTCCTTGCCTATAACGTTGTACATGTAGTTTACACCGTTGATCCAGCTATGATACTCATCGACATCGTCAACGAGACCTTCGCATGCTGAAAGGTCCTGATAGCATACGCCCATTTCCTTTGCGGCGATCAGTACGTTCGTCAGCAGGTGGAGAGGCATTGTTCCAACGATGAGTTCGCAACCTTCTGCCGCTTCCTTTATGGCTTCAACGCTTGATGCGTCAACCTGCTTCGGCGTTCCCTTCTTCATCAGTCTGCATACGGCTTCTGCAATCTCCATGCTAAAGTCCGCGCAAATTACTTCTTCAATGTTCGGTTCTTCATCCAGTCTTCTGCAAATTGTTGAACCCTGTGCGCCACATCCGCACACCATTACTTTTTTCATGTTTTCCTCCTTAAATAATGTGCCTTGAACTAACTAAGTCTATTTGCCTTCGGCTGCTTCCTCCGCAGCCTTTTTAGCTTCAATTTCTCTGTATATTTCCTCTGCACCAGGCTCACCCGGGACGAATCCGTGGAGTTCTCTGATACGTTCATCGAGACTCTTCAGCCGCTCTTCCTTAAGGGCGTTGAGCGGAGCCCTTTCGGTCTTATTGCCGATGTACCAAACGACTGCTCCTGCAACGATGAGTATGATTCCAAGCCACAGGCAGATGTTCAGCATACCTGTCCAGTTGCTGAAGAGACCTTCCTCGTATTCGTCGAGATAGTACTCCGTACCGTAATCCGCTTCATACCATCTAAGAAACAGCCACCCGCCAAAGGACATGACGCCTGTAAATACCATGTATCTGCCTATGTCGAGCAGATCCCCAAGTCCCAGCTTCGTCTTAGGATTGAGGGGATAAAGCTTCTCATCGTCAAGCACTCTGCCCTTGTATACCAGTTTGCAGACGATGTATCCGATCAGTCCCAACGCGAGTACGACAAATCCGGTAACGAAATAATCCGAACCGTTTGTGTAGATACAGAACAGCGATATGAATACAACGCATCCCGAGAAGGCAACGTATCCCAAAACGCCTCCCGGCATAGTCGTAAGACCAACTCTCTTTCTCGCCTCAACCGGATAACGCTTTCTGAAGATTACGATTATCACTACGAGTGCCAGATACATGTAGAGCTGAATCGGCGTCGTAGCCATTACCAGCGTAGTGAAGTCAAACTTGCATGTGATGATCGTGAATATTGCGAGCATGATAATGGACACGGTAGGGATTCCCCTCTTGTCCACTTTCTTCATGATCTTCGGGAACATGTGGTCATCCGCCATTACGAAGAATGCCCTGGATCCATGCGCAATGTATGAGCAGAAAATGGAGCAGTTTGAGATAACTGCAACGATGACGAACATGAGTCCTGCCCATGAGCCCACGTGCTGAATGAGAACATCTGCGTAGCCTACGTTTCCGCCGCCCTGTTCAACCGACCATGAATCCCATGCGCCGATTGCTGCCAGTGCTGCAAGGGTCGGCAAAATGTAACTCAGTGCGATGACAGGCTGCGCCACCCTCATGGCCTTCGGGATTACCTGAGGATTTGATACTTCCTCTGCCATGTTTGACATACATTCGAACCCTATGAACATCCAGATGATTATGGCAATTCCGTCTCCAAAGGAGTGGAAGGCACCTTCTTCCGGATTGAATACAGGCTGCATCGGATTGAAGTTCCAGTTGGTGAAGCCTACGACAGCAACTGCCGCAAAAGCGATGAGCACGAGAACAGTAAAGAACGTTTCCAGCTTTTCCAGCCAGTCAAGGCCGATGATGTTTATTATCGTGAACAGTACAACAACGGCGATCTTCACTGCATAGGTGGCAACGGCATTCAGTTCGACGAACTTTGCCATATACCCTGCAACGAGGGCGCAGTACTGTGCCTGACAAAGCCACGTAGTAAGTCCGGACCAAAGTCCGATCTGCCATCCCCAGAATTCTCCGAACGCTTCCCTGCCCCACGAATAGATTCCGCCTTCGGCAGGAAGAATGGATCCCATCTCACTTACCATTTCACAAAGTGGGAATGACCAGATGAATGGGAACAGTATGAGCATGATAATCGTCGCTCCCGGTCCCGATGCGGAAATGGCTTCCTCGATTCCGAAAGCTCCCGCCGCAACAAACGGGTAGATCAGCGCAACTACTCCTATCGTCGACATCTTTTGTTTCTTTAGCGCTTTAGTATTTTTTTCGTCCATAAGCCTCCTCTCCTTCTAACTCTTCTTACATATGTAATAAATTCCCAAAGTCTATCGTTAATGTCGTCTAACTCACATTACTTCATATTTTTAAGGGATATCCATTACCCACGAGGATAGTCTTGCCAAAAACGAGTGGATAAAGTGGATACTACCCAGGTGGGTAATACAAAAAAACGAGTGTACTATGTTATAATCCACCTGCTATGGAATCACATTTTATTTCAGGAACATACATATTTTCCCTATTATCGGTAATTCTTGGAATTGCCATCATAATCCTGATCGCATTGCGAAAAGAAAACAGGGGGTCTTCACTTTACAAAACCCTCCTGTTTTTCATGCTTTCAATATTTCTCTATGACGTACTGTTCTTTTACTTCTATTTTGCGGAAGTCGTTCAGGGAATTTATGCCATATCAAAACCTCTGCGAGTTGTAGACTACCTGATCTACGATTCCATATTCCTCATATGGCTCTTCTGCCTGAATCAACTTTCGGATCACATTGTAAAAAAGAAATACTACTGGATTTTCCCGGTGGCCGCGGCGAGAATCCTCTTCGGTGTAATCATCGCCTGCACTACGGACGACTATTACAGTCTGCAGCCTTCCTCCTTTAGGACCGGGGTTCTGATCATTTCATCCGCATTTTGCCTCATGTCCATCGTGATGATCGGTACGGTTGCGATGATGTCGATCAAAAATTCAGTCGATTCTATCAAAAAGCATTACATCGGTGCCGCGTCCATACTTCTCTGTCTTTGGGATGTACAGCAGCAGACCGTTGAATACTCCCTGATAACGGGCAAATACATATCCGAGTGGGAATACGGCATAGCTGATACGACAGGGCCTACCATTTTTCTTACAGGACTGTTCACATTCATCTATATTTTCAAGGCGGATTTCAGCCCCATATTCTATGCAGACAGCAAGAAGCCAAGCAGCATTGAAGAGGTTGCGGAGGAACACGGGCTTACCGTCAGAGAACTGGATGTGCTCAAATTAGTCTACGAAGGGAAAAACAATCCCGAGATTGCAGAAGAGTTATTTATCTCAAGGAACACGGTGAAGAAACACCTTCAGAACATCTACGAAAAATTCGACGTAAAGAGTCGTGCGGAACTGAATTATGTCATCAATCTAAAAAAAGAGAAGCGATAGCATTGAGCTAAAGCTTCTCTTTTGTGTTTACGATATTCTTTTCTTACTGCGGATATATATTAATGATTTCCTGCTTCTCGATGGCTGCGTCTATGAGCGCTTCACAGTCCAGTTTGCTCTCGGAGAGCAGGATTTTTTCCAGTTTCGGCTTGGTGACCGGATGCTTCGGAAGAAATACTGTGCAGCAATCCTCGTATGGCTGAATGGACGTTTCGAAGGTTCCGATTTCCTGCGCCTTATCCATGATGTCCACCTTATCCATTGCTATTAAAGGTCTCATAACCGGCATGCTTACCGATGCGTCGGTTACAACGAGGGCTTCAGCAGTCTGGCTTGCCACCTGCCCCAGGTTCTCACCGGTTATCAACATGTTGCATCCAGTTTCCTTTGCCAGCTTTTCGGCAATTCTCATCATGAAACGGCGCACGAGAATGGTCGTCTCCTCTTCAGGACAATTGGTAACGATCTGCTCCTGTATCGGGAGCAGGTTGATCACATGCATTTTGTATCTGCCGCAGTAGGTGGCAATCTGGGAGGCCAGTTCCTCCACCTTTTCCTGCGCCCTCTGGCTGGTGTACGGATATGAATGGAAGTGAACAGCCTCGATCAGCATGCCTCGCTTCGCCATCATCCATGTTGCTACAGGTGAGTCGATACCGCCGCTGAGAAGGGTCATTCCCTTTCCGTTGGTGCCGAGCGGCAGACCTCCGAAACCTGGAATCTTATCCTGGTATATGTATGACTTATCGTGTCTCACATCCACAAAGAGCAAACAGTCAGGATGGTGCACGTCTACTTTGAGCACCTTGCAGCCTTTCAGAACTGCCGCACCGATTCTCTTGCCTATATCCGGCGACTTAACAGGAAACGTCTTATCCGCCCGTTTCGCTTCCACTTTAAAGGTCTTGACGCCCCGCTCCTCTATGGCCTCCATGGTGCTCTCACACTCTATAGCAGGGCTTATGGAAGCCACGCCAAACACCTTTGAAATTTCCTTAATGATCGCCTGCTTATCCAGGTTTATGTCCGCTCTCACGAAGATGAGGCCTTCGTGGCGCTTCACCGACACCCCGTCGAATTTTCTCAGCAATTTCTTGATACGCTCTACCAGCATCCGCTCAAAGAAAGGCTTGTTCATTCCTTTGAGCGCTACTTCGCCGCACCTTACTATAAAAATATGTTCCGTTCTCTCCATCATCTTCACCTATCTGAAACTGCCCAGTCTCCTGAACCTGTTTACTGCTGCTGTAACCTTCTCAATAACTTCTTCTGTCTCATCCAGGGTGTTAAATCTTCCCAGGCTGAAACGAAGCGTTCCTTCTATGTCCTTCGGTTTTAAACCCATGGCGTCGAGCACGTGGCTCTGTCCCTTTTTGTTGGAAGAACAGGCCGATCCCGTTGACACGTAGATTCCTTCCTGTTCCAAAGTGTGCAGGAGCACTTCACCTCTCGTGCCCTTAAATGTAACATTCAGAACGGACGGACAACATTGGCCTGCTGCTTCCCCACACTCTTCGGGACTGTTAATCACGATATCCTTTATGCCTGCCTTAAATCCGTCAACCAGCTTCTGACGAATTTCTGTCATTCTCCTTACTTCTTCGCTTCGCGAATTTGCTGTGAGCTCTGCCGCAAGTCCAAAGCCTGCGATTCCTGCCACATTCTGTGTGCCCGATCTTCTGCCCTCTTCCTGGCCTCCGCCAAGTAGATATGCAGGCAGGTTCAGGTTCTTCCTCACGTAAAGGGCGCCCGTTCCCTTCGGTCCGTGTATCTTGTGGCCGCTTACGGAAATCATATCGGCCTTTGCCGGGAGATGCAGCTTACCGAAACTCTGCACGCAGTCGGAATGAAAGTACCCCGGAGATTTCTTCCTGTCCATGAGGTCTCTCACTTTTCCTACCGGCAACACAGTTCCGACTTCGTTGTTCACATGCATGAGCGTAACCAGGATGGTCCTATCGTCAATGGCATGCTCAAGCTGGGATTCATCCAGCCTGCACTTGTCATCTACACCCACGTAGACAACTTCAAATCCTTCCTGCTCAAGCCGCTTGCAGCACTCCAATACCGCAGGATGCTCGACCGCTGACGTGACAATCTTGTTTCCCTGCCTCTTCAGCGCCCTTGCTGCGCCGAATATGGCCGCATTGTCAGACTCTGTCCCGCAGGAAGTGAAGAACACGCTTCCTGCGGTTACGCCCATGGCTTTTGTCATCTGCTTACGGGCGTTCTTTATGGCTTTCTCAGCATCGACTCCAAGTTGATAGAGAGAAGACGGATTGCCGAAATCCTCTTCCATATACTGCACCATAAGCTGGGTTACCTGACTGTACTGTTTCGTTGTCGCGCTGTTATCCAAGTAAATCATATTTTCTCCGTTACGCTTAAAAAAGGCGGATCATTAAATCCGCCTCTCTTATTTACTTCGCATAATCTATGGCTCTCGTCTCTCTTACAACGTTAACCTTTATCTGACCCGGATACTCAAGTTCCGATTCTATCTTCTTCGAAATATCCCTTGCCAGAAGTGCTATGCCGTCATCTGAAACCTCATCAGGCCTTGCGATGATTCTGATCTCTCTGCCTGCCTGAATCGCGTAGGACTTGTCAACGCCTTTGGTGGTGTTTGCAATCTCTTCAAGCTTCTGAAGTCTCTTAACGTAAGATTCGAGCGTCTCTCTCCTTGCTCCAGGTCTTGCTGCGCTTAAAGCATCCGCTGCAGCGATGAGAACGGCCTCAATCGACTTCGGCTCGTAATCTCCGTGGTGAGCGGCCATACCGTTGATGACGTTCTCGTTCTCCTTGTACTTTCTGAGAACCTCGATACCGATATCTACGTGTGTACCCTCTCTCTCGTGGTCGAGCGCCTTACCGATATCGTGAAGCAGACCTGCACGCTTTGCGAGGGTAACGTCAAGTCCAAGCTCGCCTGCCATAAGGCCTGCAAGATGGGAAACCTCGATGGAGTGTTTGAGCACGTTCTGTCCGTATGAAGTTCTGTATTTGAGTCTTCCAAGAAGCTTAATCAGCTCAGGATGCAGGTTGTGGATTCCAACCTCGTAGCAAGCCTGCTCTCCGGCGTCCTTGATGATTGCATTTACTTCGCGCTCGGACTTCTCCACCATCTCTTCGATGCGGCCCGGATGGATTCTTCCATCGACAATAAGCTTCTCAAGGGAAAGCCTTGCGATTTCTCTTCTTACAGGGTCGAAACCCGAAAGGATAACGGCCTCAGGCGTATCGTCTATGATAAGGTCGATTCCGGTCAATGTCTCGATTGCCCTTATATTACGTCCTTCACGTCCGATGATTCTGCCCTTCATTTCATCGTTAGGCAGCGGCACCACCGATACCGTAGACTCCGCCACGTGATCTGCGGCACACCTCTGAATGGCTCCGGTTATGATCTCCTTCGCCTTCTTGTCGGCCTCATCCTTGGCCTTCATTTCGATTTCTTTGTAGAGAGCGGCAGCGTCGCCTCTCGCTTCACGTTCCACCTTCTCGAGGATAATCTCTCTCGCCTGTTCTACGGTGTAACCTGAAATCTTCTCCAGCTCTTCAAGCTGCTTCTTAACCAGCTTGTCTATTTCCTGCTGCTTCTTCGTAATGCTTCTCTCTTTGTTTGTTATGCTCTCTTCCTTCTTCTCAATATTTTCAAGTTTTTTATCTATCGATTCTTCCTTCTGAACAAGTCTTCGTTCGGACTTGGAAATTTCGTTTCTTCTCTCTCTGATCTCCTTCTCCAGATTGTTTCTCTGTTCGTGAGCTTCTTCCTTCGCTGCAAGCACCATTTCTTTTCTCAGTGTTTCAGCTCTGTTCTCTGCGTCCAGTATGAGATTCTTGGCTTTCATTTCTGCATTGCCAATGGTCTTCTCACCTATGGATTTGCGCAGTATATATCCAACCAGCAGACCTATGCCAAGGCACGCCAGTCCAATAACAATAGTCAGTACTATCATCTGCATATACTGATTCCTCCTTTACAAATATTTAGTTTTCAATTTACAGTTATATGGCTAAATTCAACTTGCTAATATTAAAAATCTGCGATAAGCATATCTATTTTTATTAAAAAGCATACACGTTATTATATTATTTTTGTTCCCTTCAGTCAAGTTAAAAGCCAGCCAACGGCTGGCTTGTGTGCAATGTAAATTCCAAGTGGACGTTCCGCAGTGGAAGTTGTGTCGTAATTTATGGCTTGGTGTGTACTTGCGTGTATTCTTCGCTTTGCTCCTTACAAGGCTTCTACATGGGTCTTAAATTAGCGAGAAAGGCTGATGCTCTACTCCCTTACTTAATTACTTAAACCGCTTCACCTGCTGTAAAGCCCACTCAATGTACGAATCCATGGTCATGAAAAGAAAGTCATTATCACGGATCTCTAACATCAATTCCTCTATTGTCCCTGGCCTATATCCTCCCTCTAATTCAAAACCATCAAATCCTCTGTCGCTTTCCCCTGTAATTAATTTGAGGAATTTTTTTAGATCCTTGTTCTCGCCGTTTAACTTCCTAAGGTATTGTCTTGCCTTTGTATAGTCGGACTTCTTGTAATACAGTACTGACAATGGGAAAAGCATCTCAGTCTCATCATATGATCCAAACTGCTTATGCAGCGCAAGTGCGCCTTCTTCATCTTCAAAGTAGACATATATGTGCATAAGCACATAGCGCATCCCCAGATTATCTCCTTCGCAGAGACGCAAAAGTTCAACGCATTCTCCCTTTGCTTCTCCAATCATGCCGCATGCTATGAGCCACCTGACATAATTAGCACGAAGCCTCATATAAGGCCTGGTTTCCAGAATACCCCAGAAGCTGCCTACGCAATCATCCTCAAAATATCCCTCTTCTCTCATGTGTTCCGTTGCGCGCCCTACGGCCTTTGCATATTCACGAACGAGTTTTGTCGCATCATTTACATTTAAATCAATCAGCAAGGATTCTGCATCAAAATTGTATGGATCTCTTACCAGTGCTTCTTTGGCATACTTCTTCGCATCTTTGTAACTTTCGGCTTCATATGCCAATTCCAGATAGTCATCCGAACTCTCTGCGGTTTCTTCAGTCAAAGGCTCAGGAATATTGTTATTATACTTCTGCATGAACTCATC
>JAFTHD010000063.1 GCA_017457585.1 Bacillota bacterium
CTACCTGCTTCTGCTGACCGCGATCCCTTCCTGGAAGTTCTTCTCAAGGAGATGGGAGCACGCATCAGGTTTGGCCGGGAACGGGGATGGTCCAAGGGAGCACGCAGTCCGAGAAGAACCTGGAATCCGAGAAGGTCGAGAAAGCGAACTCTCGTCAGTGCCAGAATCAACAGCAGCGTCACATGCTCCCAGCAAGTATCTCATTCACATCGCAACTGCTATCGGTCTGTCACTGCTCATCACGGGAGTCTCCGTAACCCTTGCGAACTTTTTTGACGGTCTGATACCGGAATCGAATTTCGGATTTGCACTTCTCGGCGGCCTTTTGGGCAACAAGTACATGATGATCACTACGATTACGGTCATCGTCGCCTCACTTTTCCCGGATCAAGTTGGCAATATAAAAGGTGCCCACGAACTTGGCACCTACCTTATACATATATTCTTCGCAGTAATCGGCGTTCCTGCCTCTATCTATCTGATTGTAACCCAGGCGCCTGTGCTGCTGCTTTTCTGCGGAATCATCGTCCTCTGCAACATGATTTTCTCCTTTGGCATGTCCAGGCTCTTAGGCTTCAGCCTGGAGGAGACCGTCATCGCATCGAACGCAAATATCGGTGGTCCTACAACGGCTGCCGCAATGGCTGCAGTCAAAGGATGGGACGCACTTCTGGTGCCTGCAATTCTCGTAGGTACACTGGGGTACGTCATCGGTAATTATTACGGTATTTTTGCAGGAACCCTCCTGGGCCTGTAATAAATCGCCTTTTGGCTCCTGCGTCAACGCCAAGTTCACTTGACCTATCAATGAGCTGATCCTTCAATCTGTTCACGTTCCATTTCCCGGGTCATATAGTTCTTCAGATACTCGAGAAATTCCTCTTCCCTGTAATTCAGTTCGTATGTTCTTCGCCTCAAAAGCACGATGTCAAGGTCATCCTCGAGATCGGATATTGGAAGCTCTACGATGTTGTTAATGCCATCGTTTAACACGGCTCCCTGTTTCGTTACGGAGATGTACTCCCCATAGTTTATGGCATCTACAATCGCTCCCTTATCGAAGAGGTAGAGAATCCTCTGATGGGGCGGTATTTCGAGAATATCGATCCAGTCCTCATCTTCAAAGTCCTCAAAGAGTACCAATGGATACTCGTGGATCTCCTTGCGCGTAACGCTCTTCTTTTTCGCAAGTGGATGATCCTCCCTCACGAGAGCCACGGCAGGAATGTGTGATTGAATCACCTCTGCTACCAGGTTCGTCTTGGCAGCTTCCTCCATATGCACCTTCGTTCTCGAATGAAAGCAGTAAAGGATCGACATTCGGTAGCTTCCCGACTGCACGTCTTTGAAATTCTGAATGAGTCCCGTCTCCTTAAAGCTATCCCTGGTATCCGGCTGATTGTCCTTCTTAAATCCTATGAAACACTGCAGAAACCTGGAAGACCAGGTGCTGGATATGGATATATTAGCCAGCTGATTCACGATTTCTGGTATCTGCCTTATGGTATTCATCTCCGACTCAATGGCCTTGGCGGACTGAAGAAAATAGTATCCTTCCGGGGTCACCGATATGCCGCTGGGTGTTCTATGAAAAATACGATAACCAAGATCCTCTTCAAGGGATTTTATGCTGGCACTCAGGTTTGATTGCGACAAATACAGGTTCTGAGCCGCCTTATTAATGGATCCGCACCGTTCAATCTCTATTGCATACATCAGCAAGTTCAATCTCATGTGATTACCTCGTTTCATATCTTCATTCCCTATTCTAAATTGGCTCATCTGCCTGATGGTTATATTAATATCTATATATCATATACGAATGTCAAATAACTGCAACAACTTGTACTGTTTTAAAATAAATACAAGATAAACTTATAGGAAGTTTAATCTCGTCTTTTATCTAATCTAATTATCTAAATGCAAAAAGGTATCACAAAAATGTCCGGATCCTTCCGGACTCTGAAAAGGAGGTAAATTTATGGAAATCAAACAGCCGGCAAGTGCATTATCATCACCGAGATTTTGCAATATGGGAACATTCATGAGAATGCCGAGACTGGACAGCGCAGAGGGGCTCGACTTCGCCATTGCGGGAGCACCTTTTGACACGGGAAGTTCCTTCCGGTCCGGTTCAAGATTCGGTCCTGCGGCAATCAGAAGCATCTCCGCAATGATGAAACCTAACAACGTAATCCTTCAGGTCAACGTTCTCGACAACCTGAAGGGAGCAGATGTAGGCGATTTCAACGTTACACCGGGATACATCCTTCCAAGCTACGATGCTATCGAAGCCGGCGTTGCCGATATCATCAAGTACGACGCCATCCCTATCGTTCTCGGAGGAGACCACGCCATCACCCTGGCAGAGCTTAGAGCCGTTGCGAAGAAGCACGGTCCTGTATCACTGGTTCACTTCGATTCACACTCCGACCTGTGCGATGAGGTATTCGGCCAGAAATACAACCACGGCACACCTTTCAGACGCGCCATAGAGGAAGGTCTCATCGACCCTTCCCACTCGATACAGATCGGTATGAGAGGATCCCTCTACGATCCTGATGAGCACAAGATGGCTGCAGAGCTGGGAATGGAACTGATTCCTGCCCACAAGGTGAGAGAGATGGGTTTTGACGCTCTCATCGAGGAAGCATACAACAGAGTCGGTGACAAACCTGCATTCCTGACCTTCGACATCGACTTCGTAGATCCGGCATATGCACCGGGCACCGGTACACCGGAGGTGGGCGGATTCACTTCACTCGAATCACTCACCCTCGTTCGTGCTCTCAAGGATCTTAACTTCATCGGATTCGATGTCGTAGAAGTGCTCCCTGCTTATGACAGCGGTGAGATCACCTCATATCTTGGGGCTAACCTGGTATTCGAATTCCTTTCAATCCTTGCTGCTAAAAAGGCCGGCAAGTAATCTCAGGGAGGAAGGTACCAAAAATGAAAGACAACAAGATTGGCATCGAAGAGGAAGTAAGAGAAGCTGCCGAGAGGATCGATGATGGCAATAAATCCGCAGATCCTCCTAAGCTTGAAAACGGTAAGTGGGATCCAAACATGGATTCCCGCGACCTGGACAAAATAAGTCTGACGGGTTCACAGAGGACAAAGGGAATCGCCTTCCTCGTATTCTTCTCTGCTCTCGGACTGTTCCTCTTTTTCGGAAACGTTACAGTGGGCGGATCGTCAACCAATGCTTTTGGCGCCGTATACAACGGATTCATAAATCTGTTCGGCGGTGCCATCTGGTGGATAATCCTGATAATAATCCTGGGGAACCTGGGTGCACACGTGTACTTCAGGTACATAAAGAAAGGTCAGGTGCAAAACGCCTTCGCCGACGTGTACAATCACGACGGATGGGTTAAGACCTGCCTGTATGTTCTCGGCTCCATCTATGCGGTTACATGGACTCTGTTCGTGTCGCTGGGCATGGATATGCCGGAGATCATCGTTGGAGATGCTACGGGCGGCAACGTATTCCCGCCTATCGTGAAGGGTGTATTCGGTATCATCCTGATGGGTGCCGTATGCATGCCGTTCCTGCTTAACTACGGTCTCCTCGAAATAATCGGCGCAATACTTGAGCCTATCATGAGACCGCTGTTCAAAACACCGGGCAAAGCGGCTCTCGATGCGACTTCATCCTTTGTAAGTTCATCGTCTCTCGGCGTACTGATCACCAACAGACTTTGGAAGAACAAGATCTACACCGAAAAAGAATGTGTGGCCATCATGA
>JAFTHD010000064.1 GCA_017457585.1 Bacillota bacterium
AAAATTAATAGGTCCTAAGACCTACAGATTCCGGTCACGAACCAATAACTTCTCATATTTGACTTCGTTATTTGACCCTGACCAAAAGAAAAGAGGGCGGTGCTTTTGCACTTGCCCTCCGTTTAATTCTTTTTCAAATCCGCCAACTATTCAGCGTCTTCTGCTGCCTCAGCTGCCTCTTCTTCAGCTTCTACAGGAGCCTCTGCTTCAGCAGGAGCTTCCTCAACTACTGGCGCTTCTTCTGCAGGTACCTCTGCCGGCTCCTCTGCAGCTTCTTCCTTGGCAGCTTCTGGGTCGATCGTCTCTCTGATGCTCAGGCTGATTCTCTTCCTGTCCTTATCGATCTCAAGGATCTTAGCCTGTACAACCTGACCAACTTCCAGTTCATCGTTGATGTTGGCAACTCTCTTGTGAGCAACCTCTGAAATGTGTACCAGTCCGTCAAGACCCGGCTCCAGTTCAACGAATGCGCCGTATTCCTTAATCTGAACGACTTTACCTTCGATAACCTGTCCAACCTGGTAGTTTTCGTCGATAACAGTCCATGGCTCAGGCTGATTCTGCTTAAGACCAAGTGAAATCTTGCCCTTTTCAGCGTTCATGGAAAGTACCTTCACGTTGATCTTCTGTCCGATTTCAAGAACTTCCTGAGGGTGCTTCAGCTTGCCCCATGAAATCTCTGAAATGTGAAGGAGTCCGTCAATACCACCGATGTCTACGAATGCACCGTAATCAGTGAATCTCATTACTGTACCTTCAACAACATCGTCTACATTCAGGTTCTCCCAAATCTCAGCTACCAGCTTCTCCTTCTCTTCATTCAGGAAGAGCTTGTGTGAGAATACGGCTCTGTTTCTTCTCTGGTCAACTCTTGAAACTCTTACTTCCATAGTCTGACCGATGAATTCCTCTGCGTTCTCAACGTAGTGATCTGAAAGCTGTGAGAGAGGAATAAATCCTGAAACTCCCTTGTACTCAGCAATTACGCCGCCGTTAACTGCTCTGGTAACTTTAACTTCAAGAACTGTTTTATCTTCAAGTGCCTTAACGATCTCATCCCAGTTGGCACTGATTTCTAACTTCTTCTTAGAAAGTAAGATTCCACCGTCTCCGTCATCTGTCTTGATTACTTTAGCCTTGATTTCATCGTCAACCTTGAATGCATCTGCTAAAGTCTGACCCTCTTCAAGGGTAACTTCGCTTGCCGGCAGAATACCATCCTTCTTGCAGCCCAGGTTCACAATAACTTCCTTGTCTGTTACCTGGTGAACTGTTCCCGTAACGACCTCTCCACCTCTTGGCAATCTTAAGGACTTATCGATATCGTCCATAATGTCTGCCATCGTTAATTCTTTGTTTTCAAGTGTCATATCACTCATTCTGGCAATAACCTCCTTAATTATGCGTTCGGGAGTCGATGCTCCCGCAGCTACACCTATTCTATTACATTTTGCAACCTCTTTCAATGGCAAATCTTCAATATTCTCGACAAAATAGGTGCTCACACATTCATTTTTAGAGATTTCAAAGAGTTTCTTCGTGTTGGAACTGTTGCTGTCGCCTATGACTATCATCATATCAGACGCTTTTGCAAGGTCTCTGCATGAATCCTGTCTCTTGGACGTCGCGCTGCATATGGTATTGTTCACCTGCACTTTTTTGCCGCATTCTTCCAGCGCACCAAGAACGTCATCCAACACATCCTGCCTGATTGTGGTCTGGGTCACGAGAAAGTAATCATCCCCAGGTGCTCCTAATGCCTCATCGTATGAATTTACGATGACCGCAGGCTTCCTGCACCACCCGTTGATACCTTTCACCTCCGGATGATTCTTGTCTCCCACGATCATAACCTGCTTGTCCGTATCGCTTACAAGCTTATGAATTCTGCCGACGAAAGGACAAGTCGCATCGATCAGGTTTATTCCCCTTTTCTCCGCTTCATCGTAAACGGCTTTTCCTTCACCGTGGGATCTTATTATGACCGTAGCTCCATCCTGCACCTGGCAGAGACTGTCTATGATCTCGATTCCCTTTGATGCCAGCTCGTCTGTCACCATTGCATTGTGAATGAGCGGACCCATGGAATAGATTATGCCCTGCCCTGCGTCTGCCGCCTGCTCTGCCTTTTCTATGGCCTGACGCACTCCAAAACAGAATCCGGCGTTCTCAGCCCTTTTTATTTCTTTCATCGATCTTCTCAAGCTCCATCAAATACTTCTTAAATGACGCTTCATTGCCGTTATTCGTAGGGTTGTAGTACTTAACACCCTCCTTATAAAGGTTGTCCGGCAGATACTGCTGCGTAACGTATCCACCATATGCGTGCGGATATTTGTAATCGAGTCCGCGCCCAAGCTTTGCTGCTCCGCTGTAGTGGGAATCCATAAGGTGGGCCGGTACATCGTCTATCTTCTTATGCCTCAGATCGCTCTCTGCCGCATACAGTGCCTGACAAGAAGCGTTGGATTTTGGACATGACGCGAGGAGCACCACTGCTTCAGCCAGATTTATCCTTGCCTCCGGAAGCCCCACCATCTGGGCAGCCTGCACGCAGGAGGTAACCACAGTTATGGCGCTGGGATATGCCATCCCGATATCCTCGCTTGCCATTACGAGCAGTCTTCTTCCTATCATCATGATGTCTGCGCCGCCTTCAAGAAGCCTTGCAAGGTAGTGCACCGCTGCATCCGGATCACTTCCCCGAACGGACTTTTGAAGGGCCGACAGGAGATTGTACTTGTCCTCTTCCCTATCATAAAAGGTGGTCTGCCTCTGCATGGCCTCGGCCACGATGTCCTTCGAGAGCACCTCTCCTTCACCCAGGTTATCCACTATAAACCCCAGGGTGTCGAGCGCGATTCTGCAATCTCCGCTGCTCATATCAGCGAGTATTCTCAATGCTTCACCGTCGCACTTGATATCTAATGCTCCGAAACCCTTCTCACTGTCTTTCAGGGTTCTGTTCAGAATGATGAGTATTTCATCAGTCGAAAGTCTGTGAAACTCGTAGATATTCCTGACTCTGCTTAGTATCGCGTTATTCACCGAAAAATAGGGATTCTCGGTAGTGCTTCCTATGAACCTGACGATGCCCTCTTCAATGGCCTTAAGAAGGGAATCTTGCTGCAGCTTATTCCACCTGTGAACCTCGTCGACGTAGAGGCAGGTGGTCTCCTGCATCAGCCCGTGAAATCTAAGCTGTGCATTCTCGAGTAT
>JAFTHD010000065.1 GCA_017457585.1 Bacillota bacterium
AGCAGTTTGTCGTAGTTCTCCGTAAGGTGCAAAACCTTCTCCGCCTTCTTATCACCGTCTGATGCCAGACTCTTAAGTCTGATCTTGTTCACCGATGTAAATGCAGTCTCGGTAGCAGAAAAATATGCCGATAATATTACAAGAATTGCTATTATTATTATCTGCCCTAACAGATCCTGATCCATTGATTGTGCCCTTTCTTTTCTTCATTTCAAAGAAAACCAACATATATTATATATCAACCACCCTGCAAATGAAAGAAAGAGCCGTGAATTTTCACGACTCTTTCACTTTAATGCATATTGATAGTCTGATTAAAGCATCTATCAGACCACACGAACTACTCCTGAACAAGATAATAGTTGCCTGTCTCAGGATCCTGATACACAGTCCCCATCTCCTGAAGGTTCGTCGTATCCACCTGTTCAACCACTCCATCCGTAACGCCGTCAACTTCGTAGAGACCGTCCGGGTTTCCGGTAATCTCTCCCGTCTCACTGACGTTCACGTTCCAGCTTATTATGAGCGCCAGGATTAGTCCGCAGGCGAAAACAAGCATTGCGTCAGCCATATTGCCAAGTCCCTCCATGGGGCTGAACTCTTCCTGTTTTCTCGCTGCCCTGAGTCTGCCTTTCTTTCCTGTAACTTTCATTAGTTCTGCCCTTCTTTCTTAGGATCGAAGTATTTCAGCAGATCGTCTATGCTGACATCCTCGATTGACTGAGCCGTAACTTCAGCCTGCTTCCTTTGCTGACCTTTCGCGGCCTTCGCTGCCTGTGCAATTGCAGCAGCCCTTGCCTTCTCCGACTGAGAAGCAGGAGTAACTGGCGCTTCAGCTGATGCATTGCCAGCTGCCTGCATTGGCTGGGGCTGGGCATTCGCCTGTGCCTTCGCTGCAGGAATACTGCTCCCCTGCACGCCCTGCACCTTGCCGTTCTGTGGCTGTGCAGCATTTTTTGTTCCCTGACTGCCGGAAGCCTTCTTTGCCTGCAAAGCCTGGTAAGCCTTTTTTCGCTCAAGATTCTGAACATCCAGCACCGTCTCCATTACAGTCTCAAGACCGATCATGTACTCTTCATACCATCCTTTGCGGATTCCTGAAATAACGTAGCTGACAGCGCCGGATATGAGTCCTGCCACCGTAGTATCGAATGCTATCAGAAGTGAATCGGAAAGCGTTGCCGCATCACCTTCACCCAGCGCAATGAGCCCCGGCCCCAATGGGATCAATGTTCCCATAAGTCCGAACATCGGTGCAACCCTTGCTGTCAGATCCGTTATCTTGGTCATCTTGCCGTATCTCGATTCCTCGTCTGCGATAAGCTGCCTTGCCAGCGCTTCCCTTGTGTCGTTAGGGTATGCCACTCTGCTGATCAGCTCTTTAACGGCTTTTTTCTGTCTCTTCAGAAGCCCGCTCTTTTCGATTACTTCTGACATCTCCTTTGAAGTTTTGCCCTGAAGGTCGTCGACTACCTTTGGAATATTCATTTTTAGGGTTCTTCTCTCCGTAAAATATTCCGCTACGAAGCTTCCAAGCATGACTACCGCAAGCAGAATCAGCAGAATCAATATTATTATCGTTGGAATCTGCATCGCGCTGCTTACTGCCCTTAATATACCTTTTACGATTTCTGACATTTTCTCACTCCCTGTCTTTTACTATAATGCTACTTCTTTCTGCCTATTCTCTTTAACGGGTTCTTCGTCGTTTTCCCCGATTTAGTTCCTTTGCCGGATGAATTCGAAGATTTTGCTGAAATGCCCATGTCGTTCCTGAATCTTCTGACTCTGCCTACTGCACCTGCTCCGCAAGCTGCAAAGGCTGCGGCAGCTGACCCGGCAGCTGCGCCCATTCCTACTCCGTCTTCACCATCATCCCAGTCCTCATCATCGTCCCAATCCTCATCATCCCACTCATCATCGGAATCGTCCCAGTCTTCATCATCATCGTATAACTCATCCTCATCGTAATACGATGTCTCATATCCAAATGGATTCACGCCGGAATTGATGAGGGTAACACGCCTTCCTATTGTCACATCGTCATCTTCATCAAATGATGAATCAAGGGGATCCTCCGGATCTGTAAAGTCAGCATCTTCATCATCGGAATCGGTTGTGGTCTGACCAGACGCCGTGCTTCTCGTCGTAAAGGTGTACCTGTGCCTTGTTGTGAAATGGTAATTGCTTCTCCACTTGGATCTTGTAGTAAAACGATATCCGCTTGAAGCTTTGCTCTTCGATGACGTTGATGACTTAGTGGACTTCGTCGTCTCTTTCGTCTTATCCTTCACCGTTATCTTTGCTGTCGCAGAGATGCTGCTGTCCGCCGAAGAAACGGCTTTTATAGTCGCACTTCCCTTGCCTGCAGCCGTCACCTTCCCTTTGCTGTCAACCTTTGCAACCTTTGTATCGCTGCTCGACCACTTTATCGAACCGCTGTACTTGCCACCGTTATTCTTGTAGTAATCCTCAAGGTTTATCGTCGCCTTTATCGTCTTGGTATCACCAACGTTCATCGTCAGCTCGGATGGACTCAGGGACATACCTGTAGCTGCCTTTACGTCAGTTCTGCCTGCCCTTAACTCCTTGATACTTTTCAGCTCATCCCACTTATTGCTGCTGCCGTTATACAAACGGTAACCTGCATCCGACACTTCCGTCTGACCCGGATAGATTATGAAGACCTTGTCAAAATCAGAAGAATTAATGTTTCTCGTCTTATCACCTTCAGCGTAGGAAACCTTTTTTACATCGCTCCCCAGTTCTGCAAGTTCTATTGCCTGTTTGACAGAAATTGACGCCAAAGTCACAACGATAGGATTGCCATCATCATCTTCTCCCATCACTACATCGACCGGATACACCGGATCGATGGAATCGATATCATCGAGGCTCAGCTTCTTCGAGACTTTATCCCCGTTTTTATATTCGACTTGAATCACAAAATCTGTGTCTGCGGCATAGGAAAATTGCGGCACAACAGCCGCTATTATGAAACACTGCAATAAGAAAACACATGCAATGCACAGTATGCCCGGCCTTCGCCGTGATGTTCCTACATTTAACAATTTCGTCATTCTGCCATCCATATTTCTGTCAACCTGTTATATTCATCCTCTACTGTCATATCCACTTCTCAAAGCCAAAATCCCTTCTATCTTACCCTATTGGAGCGTTTTTATCAAGCAATCCTCCTGGTTGTTTATAGCGATAGGCTTCAGCAAGGCGCTTATCAAACACCTGCACATCCAAAAGCTGCCGCTCCCATTACCCGGGAACGGCAGTTTCCTTTTTTATGTTTTATACTATCTTTACGACTATCTTTACGTCTTGAACTATATCTCTACACGTTACGCTTCGAAGGCTGCATATATGGCTTTGACAGCATTCTCGAAGTCTTCGTTCTCTACTCCGACAATGATGTTCATCTCGCTGGAGCCCTGGTCTATCATCTTGATGTTGATGTTTTCCTTTGCAAGGGCGCCGAAGAGCTGTGCCGCCGTACCTTTTCTCGATGACATTCCATGACCTACCGTAGCGATGAGTGCTACGTTATCCTGATAATCGAGAGTATCCGGCTTGAGCTGGTTTCTGATGTCTTCCATAATATCGTCGATTTTATCCGAAATATTGCTGTTTGAAACGACTATGGAAAGGGTGTCGACACCGCTCGGCATGTGCTCGATAGGAATATCGTGCTCCTCGAATATTGCAGCAAGCTTCCTGATGAATCCCCTCAGATCGCTCATTTGATTCTTGTACATGTTGATAACGGTAAAGTCTTTGCGACCTGCGATTCCCGTAATGATCTGACCCTCTTCAAGTTTGCCCGGCTCTGAAGATATCAGCGTTCCAGGATCCTGGGGCCTGTTGGTATTCCTGATGTTGATAGGAATGTTTTCAGCCCTTGCCGGGTAAATTGCGTCCTCATGGAGAACGGATGCTCCCATGTAAGAAAGCTCACGCAGCTCTTTGTAGGAAATACGGCTAATCGGTCTCGGATTATCCACAACACGCGGGTCTGCAGCAAGGAATCCTGAAACGTCTGTCCAGTTCTCGTAAACATCCGCCTGGACAGCCTTTGCCACGAGAGCCCCTGTAATATCCGATCCGCCTCTCGGGAAGGTCTTGATGCTTCCGTCCGGCATTGCCCCGTAGAATCCCGGAATCAGTGCCTTCTCATGCTTTGAAAGTTCCGCTCTTATTGCTTCGTCGGTCTCCTTCTCCAGGAACTTTCCTTTCTCGTTAAACTTAACGATGTCCGCTGCGTCTATGAAGTCGTATCCGATGTAGTCTGCGATTACCTTTGCGTTCAGATATTCGCCTCTGCTTGCGATATAATCTGCAGTCGTTCCTTCTCTCAAAGCCTGCTCGATTTCGTTGAACTCCGTCTGAAGATCGGTATCAACACCGAGATTGAGCTTTTCGGACACATATCTGTCGCAGATTACCTGAAAGACCTGCTCAAAAGGTACCTTATGATCGATCTGCGATTTGCACAGGTAAAGAAGGTCGGTAACCTTGCTGTCCTCCTTGAATCTCTTGCCGGGAGCCGATACTACGACGTAATTAATAGCTCCGTCTTCTTCAATTATCTTCTTAATTTTGTCGATCTGAAGGGCATCCGCAACGGATGAACCTCCAAACTTTGCCACTTTAATGCTCATTTATTTCATACTCTCCTTAAGTCTGCTGTCTATACTTCCTTCTTCAGCTGCTCTACCTTGTCCAGTCTCTCCCAAGGAACATCTATATCCGTTCTTCCGAAGTGACCATAGGCTGCTACCTGTCTGTAGATAGGTCTTCTCAGATCCAAATCCCTGATGATTGCAGCTGGTCTCAAATCGAAGTTTCTCTCGATAATCTCTGCAAGTCTCTCATCGGAAACTTTGCCGGTTCCAAAGGAGTCAACAAGTATTGAAACAGGTCTTGCAACGCCTATTGCATATGCCAGCTGTATTTCACACTTCTTTGCGAGTCCTGCCGCGACCAGATTCTTTGCAACGTACCTTGCGGCGTAAGTCGCCGAGCGGTCAACCTTTGTCGGATCCTTGCCGCTGAAAGCACCGCCGCCGTGTCTCGCGTATCCGCCGTAAGTATCAACTATGATCTTCCTGCCGGTGAGCCCTGAGTCTCCGTGAGGTCCTCCTATTACGAACCTTCCTGTAGGATTAATAAAGTACTTGGTGTTCTCATCGAGAAGCGCAGGATCTACGATAGGCACAACCACCTGCTCGATCATGTCGCGGCTTATCTGATCCAAGGTCACGTCATCGTCGTGCTGGGTTGAGATTACAATAGTATCTACTCTTACCGGTATGTCATCCTCATATTCTACCGTTACCTGTGTCTTTCCATCAGGTCTCAGATAGGAAAGTGTTCCGTTCTTTCTGACTTCCGTTAGCCTTCTTGCCAGCCTGTGCGCCAGTGAAATCGGCATCAGCATAAGTTCCGGGGTCTCGTCACAGGCGAACCCGAACATAATGCCCTGGTCTCCTGCACCGGTCTCTTCCAGTTCGTCGTCAAGATCGCCCTCTTTGTACTCGAGAGCCTTGTCAACACCCATTGCGATGTCACCCGACTGCTCATCGATGGATGTGATGACTGCGCATGCGTTGCCGTCGAATCCGTAGTCACTGGTGTTATATCCTATGTCGCATATAACTTCCCTCGCAACTTTCTGGATGTCTATATATGCGCTGGTAGTGATCTCACCCATTACCATCACATATCCGGTGTTAGCAGTTGTCTCCGCTGCCACTCTTCCGGATGGATCTTCAGCCATTATTGCATCCAGAATGGCATCGGAAACCTGATCGCACAGCTTATCGGGATGACCCTCAGTTACAGATTCTGATGTGAATAATCTTTTCATATATTCCCTCCAAGTACCAAAACAAGCCTTTCACTGCAATATCAAGGCTCATCATCGTTGTCTATTCAATATCTTCATGAAAATATTATATACTTTTTCCCTGTCATTTCAAGTAGTAATGCACCATTAAATAGGGTATACTTATTAGTAATCACGGGAGCTTAATAATAGAGGGCACAACAATTGGAATATTCACCATTTCAGGTAATAAGGGGCGGTCTTCTCGCCTCAATAAACGAACGAAACAAACAACTTAAAACAGCCTATGTAACGGATACAAGACTGATGGGGGTTCTCGCAATACACGCTCACTGGTATCTTCCCGATGACCCGGAGAAAAGAGATCTTCACCAGTTCTTCTACATAGATTGTGAAGAAACAGGTTTTGAAACATACAGAAGCCTCAGGACTGACGACTTTCTCGATACAATGGGGGAAATCCGCGAGATGGAGCAATCTATGATCGGCGGCCTGGGCGCAAAAAAGATAGAACTCGACGTACCTCAGCTTGCAGCCATAATCAGCTTCTACTCGGACTTTAACATTGAACGCGGCCTGCCTTATCCCGATGGCAGAGATGAGTACGGTTTTCTTATCGATATGGGCGATACTTTAAGTTCCTACCAGCGGGAAAGCCTGATGGCAGCTATTTGCGGGCCTCTCCATTCAAACTTGCAGGTGATAAACTACTTCCTCATGAGGTGTTTCGGACAGGATTACAGAGCGGCTGAACGTCTTACCGACGGGAAGTTCCCCATCGATCTTTTCGATGAATATAAGCGTACGTCATTTTGCAAAAATGTGATCGATCAGATTGATGAGCCCGGAGATGGAACTGCCGTGTATCTTTGCGAATCTCTCGTAGAAAGAAACGGGCAGTATGAGATCATTGTAACGAAGCTGGCCGTGCGAAAACTGCGCATCGTCAGTTTTGAGAAGTGTTCGAACTTTAAGGTTAGCGCCGCAGAGGCTGCAATGAAACTGGCCAAGCCTGAATTTGTGACGGTATACGAAGTGCTGTTGGATGAAGAGAATATTGAAAACAACATTGGAGAGCTGACCATCGGATTCAACTCCATCATGTCGCGTCACGAGACGGGCAGGCTTTTCATGGCCTTTAAGGACAACAACGCTCACGTAGACAGTGACTGCTTCATGCTTTCAAACGATGTAAACGGAGTCTTCTATCTCACCGACTTCGGCCAGCTCATACTGAGTGCATACACACTGGAAGAGATACGAAATATGGAGCGGCGTCTCAAGGTCAGCGTTCTTGCTCCATACCTTATGACGACGGCTAAATACGAGTTCAAAGAACCTATACTCTATGAGTTTATAAACAGCGGGTTCGAGGATTTTGAGGACTTCCTCGACGCTATAAGAGAATAGATGAGATCAATAGTTTCGGAGGTAGATAATGCTTTACAGAACGATGGGTAAAACGGGTGAAGAGGTTTCTCTGCTGGGATTCGGTGCTATGAGACTGCCTGTAGATGAGGACGGGGCAATCGATGCCGAAGAGTCCGTTGCCATGATAAGACGCGCCATAGACAGCGGCGTGAATTATCTCGATACCGCCTTTACCTACCCAAAGAGCGAAAAGATTCTCGGCGAAGCACTGAAGGACGGCTACCGGGAAAAGGTGTTCATCGCGGACAAGTTGCCGGCATGGCTCATAAGGAGCGAAGAGGACAAGGAGAGCCTTTTTAACAAGAGTTTTGAACGGCTGGACGTTGATACCATCGATTTCTTCCTGGTGCACAACCTGACGAAAGGCAACTGGAAAAAGACATTAAAGTGGGATCTTATAAACTTCCTGGATCAGAAGAAAAAAGAAGGGAAAATCAGATATCTCGGCTTCTCCTTCCACGATGATCTGGATCTGTTCAAAGAAATCGTGGATATCTACGACTGGGATTTCTGTCAGATTCAGCTGAATTTCATCGACAAGGACTTCCAGGCCGGAGAGCAGGGTCTCAAATACGCTGCAAGAAGAGGCATGGGAATCGTGATCATGGAGCCCCTCAAAGGCGGCAGACTCACCCAGTCCATACCACCTGCAGTCAAAGAGGTTTGGGATACTGATGATTCCGGCACAACGCCTGTGGAGTGGTCATTCAAGTGGGTTGCAAGCCATCCGGAAGTCTCCGTGATACTGAGCGGAATGAGCAGCGAATCGCAGCTGAACGATAACCTTTATCTCTTCTCAGATCCTGATATTGAGGAAATCTCCGATGATGGCAGGAGGCTTCTCAAGGCTGTCACCGATAAGTACAGGACACTGATAAAGTACGACTGTACCAAGTGCGGTTACTGCATGCCATGCCCTCAGAAGATCGATATCCCTACCGTGCTCCGCCACTTTAACGACTGGAATGCATTTGATAAGCCATCAAACGTTAAATTCGAATATACAAACTGGCTGGGCAAGCACGCTTCCGACTGCGTGGACTGCCACGCATGCGAGGAAAAGTGCCCACAGAAACTGCCTATCTCAACGGCAATGAAAGAAACTGAGGAAGCATTAGGATTGTAAACGATTAGTAAAGGAGCTCCGCGGAGCTCCTTTTAATCCTTTATTCAACTGTACTACAGACTCTTTATCTTCTCGACGGCGTCTGCAAGCAGTTCCCCTTCGAAGTGCTCGATCTTTCCCGCATCGCTGAGTGAGGCCAGTGCCGGGTCGATCGGAAGTCTTCCTAAAATCTCAAGATCCTGTTCCTTTGCAACTTCTTCCAGCTTGCTCTTGCCGAATACGTTGATTTCCTTGCCGCAGTCAGGGCATGTGAGATATGACATATTTTCAACTACGCCCAGAACAGGAACGTCCAACATTCCTGCCATCTTTACGGCCTTGGTAACGATCATGCTTACCAGATCCTGCGGTGAAGTTACAACGATGATTCCATCAATCGGAAGTGACTGGAATACGGTAAGCGCAACATCGCCTGTTCCCGGAGGCATGTCAACGAAGAGATAGTCGATATCTCCCCAGAGTACATCCGTCCAGAACTGCTTTACAGCGCCTGCAATAACAGGACCTCTCCATACTACCGGATCCGTATCATCTTCCAGCAGATTGTTTACAGACATGGTTTTGATATCCGTCTCAGTTCTGCATGGGAATATCCCTGCATCGCTTGCCTTTGCCTTCTCGGTAACACCGAAAACCTTCGGAATTGAAGGTCCCGTTACGTCTGCATCAAGCACGCCGACTTTGTAGCCCAGTCTGTTCATGTTCACCGCCATGAGGGAAGTCACCATAGACTTGCCAACACCGCCTTTACCGCTGATAACGCCGATTACCTTCTTGATATCGTTGAACGGATTTGTCTCTGCGAGCAGGTTCGCCGGATTGCTTCCGCAGCTTCCTGCACTCGCACAACCTTCACAGTTATGTCCGCATGTTTCCGGATTCTGTTCTCTCAATTCTTCTGCCATTATTATTACCTCTTTCCTATCGATATTTTTATATCAACCATATTATAACTACGTGCGTGCACATTATCAATGAATAAAGTTCCCTATGTATATCACAACTTGTAGTCTTGATAAATTTTACTTATCGACTAATTCGATTTAATAATTAGTCATTATCATAGGTAGGTGCTACAATCGAGTCATGAAAGGACTAAGGAGGAGCACCGATGGGAAATGTTGATGCGCTGATGCAAATCGTCAAGCTGTTCATTATGATCGCTTCCGGATTCATCCTGTCAAAGGCCGGAATGCTGTCATCCGTCATGGACAAAGGAATATCGGTCATCGTCGTAAACCTGACGTGGCCCTGCCTCATCGTCGTATCTTTGCAGCGGGAGTTTTCCCTGGATATTTGCAAAAACATGGGGCTGGTCGCCGTCATGATCGCTATCTCAATCGCAATCGCATATGTCTCCGCCCTCGTCATCAGGCGCGTGATTAAAACCGACTCAAAGAGCATGTACCTGATCACCTTTATGATGATGTTCGCAAACACCGGATTCATGGGTATTCCAGTGTGCACATCGCTCTTTGGCACGGAAGGGACGTTCTATGCGGCCATCGCCGATGCTATGTCAGATGCTTTCATCTTTACCGTAGGGATCCTGATTCTCTTTAAGTCAAAGGACGCGTCTGCCAAGTGGCAGCTCAAAAATCTTATCGAGCCGGCTACCATATCGATTGCTCTCGGTCTCATCCTCTTCGTATGCCAGATCAGGCTGCCGGAGATCCTCACAAGTCCCATGACGACCATCGGAGAAGCCACGATACCGCTCTCCATGATAGGAATCGGGAGCATGCTGGCGAAGGCAAAGATGAGCGAAATGCTTGGTGACTACAGGCTTTATATCATGTCCTTATTCAAACTGCTGATCATTCCGGGAATCATGTTCGTGGGATTGAAACTGGCCTTCGGAGACCTGAATATCTTCCTCAAAGTAATCATACTCGAGTCTGCAATGCCG
>JAFTHD010000066.1 GCA_017457585.1 Bacillota bacterium
AATGGAATCGGGTATGAACAAAGCCCTGAAGGTTGCATTCAGATCAGGAGCAGTCATGGGTCTTGCAGTATCAGGTCTTGGACTCTTTGGTCTTGGCGTAATCATCTGCGTACTCGACATGGCAACGGTTACTGAATGTGTAACAGGATTCGGTCTCGGCGCATCCTCAATGGCACTCTTCGGACGTGTAGGCGGCGGTATCTATACCAAGGCTGCAGACGTTGGTGCTGACCTTGTTGGTAAGGTTGAAGCAGGAATCCCTGAAGACGACCCGAGAAACCCTGCAGTAATCGCTGACAACGTTGGAGATAACGTTGGTGACGTAGCAGGTATGGGATCCGACCTGTTCGAGTCCTATGTAGGATCGATTATTTCAGCAGTCACACTCGCATCAGTTGCAGCAGCAAATTCAGGCAACGCATTTGACGCAGGAACAGCAGCGCTCTTCCCGCTCATCCTCTCCGCGATCGGTATCCTGGCTTCAGTGATCGGTATTCTCTGCGTTAGAGGTAAGGAAGGCGGCAACCCTGCCAATGCACTCAACATGGGTACATACATCGCAAGCGGAATCGTGATCATTGCAACGTTGATTCTTTCAAACGCAATGCTCGGCTCCTTCAGCTACGCGATCGCAATTATCGCAGGCCTCATAGTTGGTACTGCTATCGGTAAGATTACCGAAATCTACACTTCGGAGGATTATGCTTCCGTTAAGAAGATTGCAGAGCAGTCACAGACAGGTTCTGCAACGACAATCATAAGCGGTATGGGCGTTGGTATGATGTCAACGGTATGGCCTATCATCTGCATCTGTATTGCAATCATCATTGCATACGTTACAGCAGGCCTCTATGGTATCGCACTTGCAGCAGTAGGTATGCTTTCAACTACAGGAATGACCGTAGCAGTAGACGCATATGGTCCTGTATCCGACAATGCAGGCGGTATCGCTGAGATGTCAGAACTCCCTGAAAACGTAAGAGAGATTACAGACAAGCTGGATGCTGTAGGTAACACGACTGCAGCGATCGGTAAGGGATTTGCAATCGGTTCGGCAGCCCTCACAGCACTGGCACTGTTCGCATCCTTCTCACAGGTTGCACACATCGAGAAGATCAGCCTTCTGGACCCTATCGTAATCGTTGGCCTGTTCTTCGGAGCAATGCTTCCATTCATGTTCTCAGCGCTCACCATGAATTCAGTAGGTAAGGCTGCAAATCAGATGATCGAGGAAGTAAGAAGACAGTTCAGAGAGGATGATGGAATCCTGGCAGGAACATCAAAGCCTGACTATGCACACTGCGTTGACATTTCAACTCAGGCAGCGCTCAAAGAGATGATCGTTCCTGGTCTCATGGCTGTAATCGCACCGATTCTTATCGGTATTCTGCTCGGTGTTGAAGCACTCGGCGGAATGCTGGCAGGATCACTTTCAGCAGGCGTACTTCTGGCTATCATGATGGCTAACGCAGGCGGCGCATGGGATAATGCAAAGAAGTTCGTTGAAGGCGGACACTTCGGCGGCAAGGGTTCAGAGACTCACAAGGCTGCTGTTGTTGGCGACACCGTAGGCGATCCGTTCAAGGACACTTCCGGCCCTTCAATCAACATCCTGATCAAGTTGATGACGATTGTTTCAGTAGTATTCGCTCCTGTATTCGTATCCATCGGCGGACTGATCTCATTCTAATAGGTTGCAATTTGACATAGAGAATGAATTGTAATTCATATTGACGAAATTCAAAAAGGACTGATTCACATTTGCGAATCAGTCCTTTCTTTGCTATAACATCGATTTTCAAAAGCCATGCCGGTTCTATCAGGACGTCGGTTTCTTAGTTCCTCAGTTTCCACGCATCAGTTTGTACATGCCGTCTTTCAGTCCATCTATGGACAGGCGGAACATAGGGAACACCTTTTCAATTTCTATGAAGGATTCGCTCATCCAGGCATCGTATTCCTCTCGCTCCTGAGGATGAAGCCATATGGAGTGGGCATACTTGTCTTTGAATCTTTTGAACCAGGTCAGTCCATCCACGTGGGCGCCCCTCGATGTACCTGATCCGCCCGCCAGTTCGTACATAGCCATCTCCCCATCGCCCACGAAAATGACCCGGTAGTCAGAGGAAATGTTTCGAAGGATCCAGGAGGTCTCCAGGGTTTCTTCGGTATCGATGGATGGATCAAGGTAAACTTGCCCTTCCAGGCAGTTGTGAAAGTAGTATATCTTCAGGTCGGAAAATGTATTGGCTTTGTGAAGCGACTGAAACAGCAGGCTGCAAAGCTGTTCAAAAGGCATCATGGATCCACCGGAATCGATGAGAACCATGACCTTAAGCTTGTTCCTGCGAGGGGGCTGCATCTTAACGTCTAAGATACCGCCTCTTTTACATGTTGCGGACACGGTTCCCCTGATATCAAGCTCTTCTTCCTGTGTGTCCAGCTTCCTCGAAAGTTCCCTCAGGAGGCGAAATGCCATCTGAAACTGCCTCGACTCGATCGCGCAATCCGTGCGCCAGTCCCGGAACTTCCTGTCCCCCGGTGCGTGAATGGTGGACTTGCCGCCGGCTCCCTGAACCATTGCCGCAGCGCCCGGTTCCGGTCTTCCCCCTTCTGCGGAAGGCAGATTCTTCGGGATCTTCACTGGCCCTTCAAAGCCCTGATCGATAGCAAAGCCTTCCGTTTCTGATCCGTACAGGCGTGAATCCGCAGCACGGAGAAGGTGATCGGTATCTGTGCCTGCCTCTTCTGCGTACTTTGCGAATATCTCCTCTGCCAGCTCCGGATGGTGAAGAAGTGCTTCAAGTTCCCTGCGAAGCTGATCGGAACTGACTTTTCGGAAAAACTGGTAGAACAGCTCCTCGAACTTATCGATATCTGTCTCGCTTTTTATGATCAGCGTTCTGCACAGCACGAAAAAGCCTCTCAGGCTTTGTCCGTGGAGACCCATACGAAGGCCGTCTATGAGCGACAGCCACTCGTTCAGCGATACTTTGAGACCGCCTTTGCGCAGATGGAGAAGGAAATCGAGAAACATTACCGGAGACCTCGCGAAGTGGTTTTAACGGAGGCAAGATCCTCATCCTTCTTAACGAGGAAGCCTGCGAGAGGCAGATCCTGACGAAGCCTGTCCGTCGGAAGACCGCTCAGGCGCAGTGCTTCGATCCAGTCGAGAAGTTCGGATGTGGACGGCTTTTTCTTAAGGTCATCGTCACGTCTTACGTAGAAGAAAGCGTCCAGAGCCTGTTCCAGAAGCTCCGATTCGATGTCCGGGTAGTGGGCGCGCACGATTTCAGCCATGAGATCCTTATCCGGGAACTCTATGTAGTGGAAGGCGCAGCGGCGCAGAAACGCGTCCGGCAGTTCCTTTTCTGCATTGGACGTGATGATCACAATGGGAGCGTTGTTTGCCTTTATCACTTCATCCGTCTCTTCAATGTAAAATTCCATCCTGTCCAGTTCCCACAGCAGATCGTTAGGAAACTCCAGATCCGCCTTGTCGATCTCGTCTATGAGAAGAACGCACTGGTCTTCAGAGGTGAAGGCCTCGCCGATTTTGCCAAGCTTGATGTAGCGCTTGACGTCATCCACGCCTTCGTTCCCAAGCTGACTGTCATACAGTCTCTTGACCACGTCGTACTGATAGAGTCCGTCCTGAGCTTTTGTGGTGGACTTGATGCTCCATATGATCAGCTTCTTCCCGAGAGCCTCGGCAATTGCTTCAGCCAGAGCAGTTTTGCCTGTGCCCGGCTCGCCCTTTACCAGGAGCGGCTTACCCATGGATATTGCAATGTTTGTGACGAGCTTCAGATCATCGTCTACGATATATCCTGAAGTGCCTTGAAATTTTTTGTTTTCACTCATGATATTTTCACCTTTCGATTAATAGCTTATGCTCTCGGAAGATACAAGAAATCATTCCAATCCTATTTCGGTCTGCTCTTACCTCGATCTGTTCCAGAAGTGTCGCGTGAACAGAACGAGTATGGTGTATATCTCAAGCCTGCCCACATACATGAGTAGGCAGAGGAACAGTTTAAGCCCGGGAGCATATGCTGCAAAGTTACCGGCTGAAGCCGTTATGCCAAAGGCCGCGCCTGTGTTTGAGAGCATAGCCAGTGCAGTTCCAAGGGTCGTTTCAAGATCCAGTCCCTGAAGGCTTATTACGATACCGGAGAAGAGGAATATGGCCAGGTATGTGAGGATGAATCCGCATATACCGGAAACCACCTGGGAGGAAAGCACCTGACCGTTGAGCTTAACGGGAACGACCGATCTCGGATGAACCCTCTTATACGTTCCGCGGACGATTAGCTTGAACATGACGATGAACCGGACGACCTTGATGGAGCCCGAGGTTGAGGCGCTGCATCCTCCTATAAGCATTAGAGCGAAGAGAATCATCTGACAGGTGGCAGGCCAAACCACGTAAGGGGATCGGACGTAACCTGTCGTGATGGACATGCTTATCACCTGGAAGAAGGAATCCCGGAATGCCTTTGAGAAGCTGGCATCGGTATATATACAGAGCCCAAGGGTGCAGATGATGATTCCCAATGCCATGAGAAAAAGGAACATCCTCAGTTCAGCATCCCGCAGAGCCCGTTTGAGTTCGCCCTGGGTTATGTAGTGATAGAGCATGAAGTTTATGGAGGCCAGCACGCAGAAGATGGAGATGACCACCTCGATGTAAAAGCTGTTGTAGTAGGAGATACCACCCGTGTGCACGAGGAGACCACCGGTGCTGATGCTTCCCATGGCATTTACGAGGGCTTCAAAAGCATCCATTTTAGGTGATGCGGCAAGCAACAGGAATTCCGCAAGGGTGAGGATTATATACGTTACGTAAAGTATCTTCGTCGAGTCTGAGAGGCGCACCGCCATCTTTTCAAATACGGGGCCCGGTGCTTCAGCACGGGCGATAAACTGCCCGTTGATGCCGAGCGCCGGAAGTATGGAGAGAACGAAGATGAGTATTCCCATGCCTCCCAGCCAGTGGGAGAGGGCCTTCCAGAGGAGCAGACTGTCGGAGAGTACGCCCCCGTCTACAGCGGTACATCCTGTTGTGGTAAATCCAGAAGTGGACTCGAAGAACGCGTCGATGAAACTTTCCGTAAAAGTGGAGAAGTAGTAGGGGAACGCACCTATAAAGGAGGCCATGATCCAGCATAGCGCCACGACCATGTATCCGTCACGCGTTCGGAACTTGGCATTTGTGGATTTGAAGCACAGCAAAAGCAGCGCCCCGATGGCAATCGCCCAAGGTGCTGTTTTGATGAAGGCCAGTGCATCTGCCCCATGATGCGTTATGAGCGCATAGGTCATAGGGACCAGCATGGCAAGCCCTGTGATCAGTATGATTGAGCCGAGTATTTTAATTGTGGCTCTGTAGTTTATAACTGACTGATGCTGCATATATACCTCAGTTGTTCGGGTTCCAGAACCGCGGTGTAAACAAAATGAAAAGTGTATAAAGTTCAAGCCTTCCTGCGAGCATTTCGGCGGAGAGAGTCAGCTTGCTAAACCAGTGAAGGCCTGAGAAGGTTCCCATAGCGCCAATCTTGCCGAAGGAAGGGCCGATATTTCCCATGCAGGTGATAACAGAGGAAAAACTATCCTCAAGGCCGATGTTTTCAAGGGACAGAAGAAATGCGCCTGCGAACATCATGGCGATGTAGAGGAAGATATGGTACGTCACTCCCGAAACTGTCCCGGAAGGGATCGCCTGCCCGTTTATGCTGATTGGCTCAACGGAGTTGGGATGAAGTCTCGTGTGAATCCCATACCTTATATATCTTATCACAACGAGTATCCTGATAGCCTTGACTCCGCCGCTTGTGGAGGAAGAACATCCCCCTATGAACATGAGACAGAGGAGGAGCATCTGGCATAAATACGGCCAGAGCGTGTAGTCGGCTGTTGTGAAGCCCGTCGTTGATATAATCGAAAT
>JAFTHD010000067.1 GCA_017457585.1 Bacillota bacterium
AACCGTCTCTGATGAGTATGTGGATTATCCGGATTACGGGAAAGCCTGTGCAAAGGCTGTGGTTTCCGGTGAAGTGGACAGAGGCATCGTCTGCTGCGGAACGGGAATCGGCATCAGTATAGCGGCAAACAAGGTAAGGGGCATACGCTGCGGACTTTGCACCAGCGTTGAGATGGCGAAGCTGACGAGACAGCACAACAACGCCAACATGCTGGCAATGGGCGGCAGGATTACCGACAAGGAGACGGGGCTTGCGATTACGGAGGCATTTTTGGATACCGAATTTGAAGGCGGCCGTCACCAGAGGCGCATAGATAAAATGGAAGAGTAGTAAATAACGGCGTTGCGACCGTTATGATATAAGCAAAATCACTATGTTATGAAAGAAAGGAAGGACCAGACATGGGTAAAGTACATGTATTCGACCATCCGTTAATTCAGCACAAGACTTCCCTCATCAGGATGAAGGAAACCAGCACGAAGGATTTCAGAGAACTGGTAAGGGAGATTTCAAGACTTATGTGTTTCGAATCGACAAGGCATCTGCCTCTCAAGGAAGTTGAAATCGAGACACCGATCTGCAAGACGAACGTTAACATGCTGGACGGCGAAGACGTTGCTATCGTTCCAATCCTGAGAGCAGGACTCGGTATGGTAGACGGTTTCCTTGATCTGGTACCGAATGCAAAGGTTGGATTCGTAGGGCTCTACAGAGACCCTGATACCCACGAACCTGTTGAATATTACTGCAAGCTTCCGAATGACATCGCAGAGAGAGAAGTATTCGTGCTCGATCCGATGCTTGCAACAGGCGGAAGCGCAGTGGCAGCCATAGATTTCGTCAAGGAAAGAGGCGCTAAGAAGATTACGTTCATGTGCCTCATCGCCGCTCCTGAAGGCATCGAAGTAATGCAGGAGAAGCACCCTGACGTTGACATCTACATCGCAGCCAAGGACGAGTGCCTCAACGAGCACGCATACATCGTTCCTGGACTTGGAGATGCGGGCGACAGAATTTACGGGACAAAATAAAACAAAGGAGAGTTTGGAAAGATGAATTTCGATTTCATTCCTGACAATGTCAGCAAATTTGATAACGTATACGATGTTCTGAAGGAGAGAGGCTTCATAGAACAGTCAACCGATGAGGAAAAGATCAGAGAGCTTCTTCAGAACGAGAAGGTTAAGTTCTACATCGGATTTGACCCGACGGCGGACTGCCTCCACGTGGGACACTTCATGCAGGTAATCATCATGATGTACATGCAGAAGTTCGGCCATACGCCGGTTGTTTTGATCGGCGGCGGTACCGGAATGGTTGGTGACCCTTCAGGCCGTACCGATATGCGTCAGGTAATGGATATCGAGACCATCGAGCACAACTGCGAGCAGTTCAAGAGGCTTTTCGACAAGTTCATCGACTTTGACGATGAGTGGGAGTACGTTGGAAACGACGGCGTTTACGTGCCGGGACACGAGAACAAGACCCCGGAGCCGGGCAAAGCTGTTGCGGTCAACAACGCAAGATGGCTGAGACCTTTGAACTACATAGACTTCCTCCGCGAAGTGGGCTCCCAGTTCAACGTAAACACCATGCTGAGAGCGGAGTGCTTCAAGCAGAGAATGGACAGAGAAGGCGGCCTGACCATGTTTGAGCTCAACTACATGCTCATGCAGAGCTACGACTTCATGGTGATGGCAAGAGACTTCGGCGTTAAGATCGAGTTCGGCGGTAACGACCAGTGGTCCAACATCATCGGCGGCGTTGATCTGACACGTAAGATGACAGGCAAAGAAGTGTACGGCATGACTTTCTCCCTTCTGAAGAACTCGGAAGGAAAGAAGATGGGCAAGACCCAGAAGGGCGCCCTCTGGCTTGACGCTTCCAAGACGAGTCCGTACGAGTTCTACCAGTACTGGAGAAACGTTGCGGATGCCGACGTGGAGAAGTGCCTGAGAATGCTCACCTTCCTGCCTATGGACGAGGTGAAGCGCCTTGCATCCCTCGAGGATAAGGAGATCAACAAGGCGAAGGAAATTCTCGCCTATGAAGTAACCAAGCTGGTTCACGGAGAGGATGAGGCGAAGAAAGCGCAGGACGCTGCACGCGCAGCCTTTGGCGGCGGCGGAGATCTGAGCAACTTGCCGACGGTGGAATTCGACAGTGCCAAGCTGGAAGGCGAAGGCATGGGCGTTGTGAACTTCATCAAGGAGCTGGGACTGGTTCCGAGTAACAGAGAAGGGTTCATGACCATAGAACAGGGCGGCCTCAAAATCGACGGTGAGAAGGTAACCGACAAGAAGTTTGCGGTAACGCCGGAGCTCTTCAAGGACGACAAGATTCTGGTGGAGAAGGGCAAGAAGAAAAAGGTCATCGTAACGCTCAAATAAATTGGAACAGGGGAGCACGAAGGTGCTCCTTTTCTGTTATAATGGGTTGAGCAGACATTCTAAGAGAAAGGGATCATTATGATATGTAAAAAATGCGGCGCGCCTATGCCCGACAACGCCAAATTCTGCGGTAAGTGTGGTGCAGTGGCGCCATCTCCCGGGAAGACTCCGGCAGCGCTGATCAAGGCGCACAGGGAAGTCAAAAAATACAAGATTATTTCAATCGTTCTTGCCGGCCTTTGCGTGCTGATGGGTATCGGCTGGGCGGTGACGGCTCACGATCCGATGAGGAGTGCGGAGAACTACGAGCGGGATGCGGCAGGGATCGAGCGGGCAGGCATTGAGCTGTCCGGAACTTTTGTGGTAGGGGAGGATGAAGAGCTCCCTGCAGGAAGGTACAATATTTATCCGCCTGACGGTGAAAGCTATCTCAGCGTGGATATCTTTGCAAACATGGAAGATGCGAAGGTGAAATACGACGAGGAGTATAAGAGCCTTGCCGTTGATCAGATTTACCGGGCAATGAGAGGATATAAACTGAAAGAAGGTCAGGTGGTCGTAGTTGAATACGACAGCGCCTATTTTGAGCTTGTTTCGGAACAGCCGGAAGACAGCGGGGAGGTAACCGGAGGTTCTGATGCGGATGAAGACGCTTCTGTTGAGACAAATGCCGATTCAGATAATAACGGGGATGGGGAGACCGATACGGAGTAAGTATGAAAAATAAAAAGAAAAATAACGGCGGATTTCCCAGAAGTCTGCTGATAATCTGGATATGCATATTCATGCTCGGATTCTTTAACAGGGCGCCCGTGCTCGGGCTGATCTGCCTGCTTGCACTTGTCTACGTTGTTTTCATGTGGCCGATTCACGAGCAGGTGCTGACGCGTGCCGGCAAAAGAGACAAGATAAGCGATATTGAATATGAAGCGTACGTTGCGGCTATAGGCGGATACAAGGATACGCCTACATCGTATATAGCCGAGCAGATGGGGATTGCGGAAGAAAAGGCGATCCGTGATCTGATCAGACTGATGGACAGGAGATATTTCCCGGGCGCATATTTTGATGATCACGGCAACTTTATCGTCCCGAAGAATCGCAAAGTGCGAGATGACATCAAGGCGGAGCATTACGAAAAACGGATGAAGTGTCCGAAATGCGGCAAAAACAATCCTCTCTCCAACGCATTTTGCTATTACTGCGGTATTTCCCTGGAATCTGCAAAAGAAGCCTCGAGAATACGTGAAGAAAGCGTATCTAAAATTCACAAAGTATCCGAAGCCCTTCCAAAGGGTGCAAGCCGTGAAAACATAGAGAGGATAGGGACGCTCACCGACGAAATTCTCGGAATGCTTGAGGCGGATCCCGAAAAGAACGAAGCCTTCTCAAAGTTCAGAGAGTATTATCTTCCAAAGACGATATCTGCGATCGAGTATTACGGCAAACTGAGCGATATGGACA
>JAFTHD010000068.1 GCA_017457585.1 Bacillota bacterium
ATGCATGCCTCCAGCTCATCTGACCTTACAGTAGCTTCAGTGTATCATCCGCCTTGATATTAGTAAAATTCATGTTTATGATAGCATTATCAGCAATCCTAATAACACTAAACAAGCCGCCAGAGATGCAATATCCCTGGCGGCGGGGTAATTGGCAGTCCACGTTATCGCAAAGGTTGCCAAGCCTTGCGTTATCTAATCCCCTTGCGCCATATGCGCATCTTTGCCGCCTCTTCCTGAAGCCACGGTCTGAAATCAGGATGGGCTATGGATATGAGCCTCTCTGCCCTCTCCCACGACGCAGCACCTTCCAGATTCACAACGCCATATTCAGTGGCAATGTAGTAAACCTGACTTCTCGGAGACGTTATGATCTCCCCTTGGAAGCTGGGAACAATGCAGGATCTGAGCACACCCTTCTTATCGCGGAAGGTTGATTCAAGGCACAGGAATGCTCTGCCGCCCCTGGATATGGATGCTCCCTCGAGGAAATCCAGCTGTCCGCCGCTTCCGCTGATCTGTCTTGTTCCTACGCTCTCCGAACTGACCTGTCCGTAGAGATCGACGCTCAGGCAACTGTTGATGGACACCATATTGTCTATCTGCCCGATGACCTGCGGTTTGTTTACGTACTCCAACGGGTATGCGATGATGCTCGGGTTATCGTCCAGCCAATCGTAAAGCTCCCGGGAGCCAACGGCAAAGCCCATGATTCCTTTACCCGGGTTGATGGTCTTGCACTTGTTGGTCAGCTTCCCTGCCTTGAAGAGATCCAGGTACGCATCGGAACAAAGCTCCGTATGCATACCCAGATCCTTTAAATCCGATTCGGCCAGCATGCGGCCTATGGCATCCGGCATTCCGCCGACCCCGATCTGTATCGTGGAGCCGTTCCTGATGTACGGCACCAGGTTCTCTGCGATCTTCTCCTCTTCAGGGGTGATGTTGCTTCTCGACCTTTCCGGGAACGGAGCATGCTCCCCTTCAACGATCATGTCCACTTCGGAGATGTGTATGCAGTCATCGTATCCGCCGCGGATCTTTGGGAGATTCTCGTTGATCTCCAGGATCACCGTGTCCGCCTGCCGCAGCACCTCTGCGGAAGTCCCGGTGTTGATGGAGAAGTTGAAATATCCGTGCCTGTCCATAGGCGGAACGGATATCATCGCCACGTTCACATCAATGAAAAAGTGGTAGTATGCCGTCAGGTTGTGGAACACCATAGGCGTGAAGAAGCAGAGGCCTCTGTCGCAAAGTTTTCGCTCGTAGGAAGAACAGTGCCACGTGTGGTATACGAAGTGCTCCTGCGTCGGGTCGCACTCCACCACGTGTATGGGACCATCCAGCATGTTACCGCGGATCTTCACATCAAAGAGTTCATCTCTGCGCCTTGCCAGCGCCTCATCGAGGAGCACCGGTTTCCCGGTTACGGCCATGTAATCCACCCAGTCGCCGCTCTTGATCACCTTCACCGCTTCATCAGGCGTCCTAAGTTTGCTTCTGTATTCCTGATAGTAGTCCATACTGTGCCCCTCTTCTTTGCGCAAGATCATTATCTGAGAATATAAGTTGTGTTGTATTCACACGGCTCATCGTAAACCAGTTGCTTGCATGCCAGAACCCTCTTAACAGGGAGGGATGCGAGTCCTGCTCCCACGTTGCCGTTTGTCGGCCAGTCTTCCCAGGTAGGTGTTCTGAACTCTATCGTACCATCGCACCAGGTCACCTCAGGCGTCCTTATTTCATACGGATAGTCGTCCGGCTTTACCCAGTTCGGAAGAATCGTCGGATATTCCACTGCCGGCTTCGTAAAGTTGGTTGCAGGGTCTTCTCCCTTTTCCATTACCTTTGGAATGTACTTGTAGTGCATCTTGCCTGCGCTCTTTGTTACCCACTTGGCTGCCGCAGCCAGATCCTGAGGCGGCTTATTCGTATCGATCTCGATCTTCAGGAAGTTGAAATCCCAGGCTGAAGCGAGCACGATGTATTTACCGTCCACCCTCTGAACAGGCGGAATATCGCAGTAGAGCTTGCCGTATCCCATGGTCTCTCTGCCGCCTACGATAGGATCGCAGTGGTTTTCAAACATGGCGAGAACCAGGTCTCCGTCAAGATCATCCCTCTCACCTTTGAAGTGAACAGGAACGTTGACGTTGATCAGATTGTATGTCTTGCCGTTCAGCCAGCCCAGGTTTGTAAATTCGCAAACGTTGACGCTTACATATGGGTCATTAAGCGTGTAACATTCCGGAATCATCTGCTCCAGAATCTCTCTGTCAGTCTCGTAGGTAACCGCCACTACGTTTACTTCTCCCGGCTGGAAGTGGTCGGTCAGTCCTTTGCCGCCTTTCCACGGCTGCTGCTGGCAATAAGTCGGTCCAAAGAAAACCGGCATCATATAAGCTTTCTTTTCTTCGAATTTAAGTGACATTTCGGAACCTCCTATCGGTACATTTGACTTTAATATATTCTAATTATAACGCAAACGCACCCGAATAGGGTGCGTAATTGTCTTTTATTTATCTACCAGTATGTAGCCGCCGTCAGCTCCGCCGGTGAAATTCTTATCGGAGCCGGTGGAATTTCTCATGTAGCTTACAAGCTCGGTCACGCTGACCAGCTTCACCCGCTGGTCATCCTTGGACCAGCTTCTGTCCACAGGATCCACCATGATGGCGTATCCGCTCTCATCCATTCCTACGAGAAGGAGCATCTGTCTCTTGTTCACGCCCCACTTCTCGTTGTTGGTCCTCATCCAGATGATGACCGGCTTACCTTTGATCAGCTGGGTCTTAATGTCCTTATAGACGTAATCTCCGATTTCTTCGCGGTATACCGCCTTAAGCCCCAGCTTTTCCAAAAGGGTGCACATGCCCTTCATAGAGAGGGATTTGCCTTTTTCGGTGTTCTTAACGTACTTATCACCGAACACTGCAGGCAGCACCTTCTCCTCTATGAATTCAGGATCTATATCGTGCTTCGATGTGAAATACCCGTTAAAGAGGGATGCGATCAAAGTCTCCGTCTGATTGTCATTTTCCGCTTTATAGAGCTTGTACTCGTGCACGTATCCCGACTTGTCCTTCACAGTAACCGTCGATGAATCGCTGTCGCTGTATACGGGAACCTCCGATGAAACCCCATCGCTCACATTGAAGCTAACAGTCGCATCGGTTGCATCGGTCTCCCTCTGCTCTTTGCCGGCATTGCTTTC
>JAFTHD010000069.1 GCA_017457585.1 Bacillota bacterium
GGTGCTGAGGGTGTGCGGAGCATCTCAGAAAATGGTATCAAAGTTCCTGCGCATAGAGTCGGGACTTGTCAGCCTGGCAGGCGCCCTCTGCGGAGCGGCCCTGGCCTCCATCATCGTCTTCCCGTTTACGGGACTCATCAAGGCGAAGATGAATCTGCCATATCTTTTGCCATCGGTTGGCACGATCGTAGCGGTGATAGCAGGGTCAATCATCTTGTCCGTATGTGCAGGATGGCTGGCATCCTTTATTGCGGCAAGAAAACTTTCCAAGAGCGAGACGGGACTTATTCTCAGGGACAATGCATAGGAGACGGCGATGGATATTAAAGCTTCAAAGGTGACGAAAAGTTTCATGAGAGAATCGGGACAGACCAACTTTTTCTATGCGGTACGTGAGACGGAGCTTGAGATCAAGTCGGGCCAGTTCATCGAGATCAACGGCAGATCGGGAAGCGGCAAGAGCACGCTTCTAAACATGCTCGCAGGGATTCTTACGCCTACCGAAGGAAAGGTGTTTGCAGGCGAGACGGACCTCTACGCCCTGAGCGATGAAGAGCGATCCGTATTCAGAAATGAAAATATCGGAGTGATTCCTCAGGGACAGACGGGACTTTCAAGTCTGACCGTCATGGAGAACGTCCTGCTGCCATGCAGAATGTACGGAAGACCCGATGACCTGAAGCGTGCAGAGGAGCTTTTAAGGCGCGTGGGGATCTGGCATCTCAGAGACGTCTATCCCAACGAGCTTTCCGGAGGGGAGCTGAGGAGGATGGCAATCGCGAGAGCGCTGATCAATTCTCCGTCCATTATCCTGGCAGACGAACCTACGGGAGATCTGGACGATGAAAACACGGGACTTGTACTAACGCTTCTTAAGGAACTTGCAGAAGGCGGCGCATCGGTGCTCGTGGTGACCCACGATCACGATGTGGACAATTACGCCCATATGATATATCATATGGATGCAGGTACATTAAAATGCAATACTTGATAACATTTCTCGAAGGTGTCATCGCATTCATTTCACCGTGCATGCTTCCCATGATACCCATATACATTTCATACTTTGCAGGAGACAGCAGAGAGCCGGCTGAAATGGGCAGGAGACCTGGCCGTGCGCCCCTAAATGCGGCGGCCTTCATCCTCGGGTTTACGGCCGTGTTCGCGCTGATGGGAATCTTCGCAGGAAGCATTGGAGCCCTTCTCACGTCTCACCAGAGTATGGTAAACTTCATATGCGGACTAATCGTAATAGCTCTGGGACTTGAGTATCTGGGGCTTTTTCATATTCACCTGCCTGGCATAAGGACGGGCAGCGTGAAGGCGGACAGTCCAGCATACGCATTTCTGTTCGGCGTAGTATTCTCGGTGGTCATGACGCCGTGCACGGGAGCCTTTCTCGGTTCTGCCCTGATGATGGCGGCTGTATCGGAGACGGCGGTGAGAGGGCTTACTCTCCTCATCACCTATTCCCTGGGGCTTGGCATACCGTTCATGCTCTCAGCCCTCCTGATAGACAGGGTGAAGAGCGCGTCCCTTGTGATAAAGAGGAATTACAGAATCGTAAATGTCGCCTGCGGAATATTTCTCATAGTAATCGGAATTCTCATGGCGGCAGGACTCATATCGAAGTTTTGGAATCTGTTCATATAGTGTGGAATCGAAATGAAGAAGATCATTATCATTGCAGCAATTTTAGTCGTCGTGGTCGCAGGATCCGTTATGGGATATCGGGCGCTGACAAAGGACGTGTCGCCTGATGGTTCCCTCGGGGTGGCGCGGCAGCAGACGGAGTATGAAAGCGCTGATGCAGATCCGGTTCCGGCCACCGATTTTACAATGGAAGATGAAGACGGGAGCCCGGTGAATCTTAAGGACTTTTACGGCAAACCGATCGTGCTCAATTTCTGGGCCACCTGGTGTCCTCCTTGCAGAGAGGAACTCCCAGACTTCGACCAGGCCTATGCAAAGTACGGCGATGAGATTCAGTTCCTCGTAGTGGATCTGACCGACGGAGAGATGGACACGGTTGAGAGCGCAAAGGCTTTCGCAGACGATAACGGCTATACCTTTCCGCGCTATTTCGATACCGCAGGGGAAGGGGTGTCCTCATACGGAATCACCAGCATACCGACCACATACTTTATAGACAGCAAGGGATATATTTATGCATATCAGATAGGGCAGCTTACGGGAGACAGACTCGAATCGTTTATTGACGATATGCTGTCTGCAGAAGAATAGGCTTATAGGGAACAAGACCACCGGCGATTTAATTCGGTGGTCTTTTTAGTTGTTCTATTACGCCTTCGGTGGCACTGACGGTCTTGTGATAGATGGACTGAATGACGTTGAATACAGCACCGATTGCCAGAAGCCCGAGGGCAATTGCAACTGCCAGCTTGAAGGTCATGGTTACCCACGATTCGCTGGAATCCATGTTGTTGTTCATGACGGCTTCCATAGCTTTAAAAATGTGAAAGCCGGGCACGAGCGGCAGGACTCCCGGTACCGTGAAAAGCGTCGTCGGTTCTTTGAAAATTCGTGCGGAGATTTCGCTGAGAAGTCCTACGAGCGCCGCCGCAAGAAATGTGGCAAAGACCTTGTTGTCCTGACCCCCGATGAGAACGACGTTGTAGAGCATCCACCCCATGGCACCGATCACTCCGCAGATTGGAATTTCCCTCAGAGGGACTCTGAATATGAGACAGAAGCCTGCCGTACCGCCTGCAGCAGCCAGCCCCTGAATGATGATAGATGTCATATCATACCACCTCCCATCATGTGCCAGAGCTGGACGACCAATCCTGCGCCGAGGGCAACGGATACTGCTGTGATAACGGCTTCCGTAAGCCTTGTCATTCCCGACATCATGTCGCCGGAGAGAAAGTCCCTTATGGAGTTGGTTATGGCAACGCCGGGAACGTATATCATGATGGCACCCGTAACGATAGGCGTGTAGTCGGCAGCGGATATGGCAGAGCTTGCGACCACTGCGACGATACTCGCAACCGCACAGCAAAGGAAGCCGTGTATGAAGTAGTTGATATCGTATTTGTTCAGAAAGAGGCTGAGGATATAGCTGATTCCTCCCGCGAAGAAGGCGATCGTTCCATCAACGATGTCGCCGCCAAAGAGGAAGCAGAAGAAAAAGGCAATAAATGCAGCGCCGAGAAGCTTGAGGGGTTTCGGATACTGGCGGCCCCTATCAATTTCTTCAA
>JAFTHD010000070.1 GCA_017457585.1 Bacillota bacterium
TCATCTGCATGGAAGTCCCAGAAGCAGAAGTTGGTTACGAACTAACTAAGGAACTGTTTGCATGAAAGATCATGACAGCAGGTACTCTCGTAAATGCTAAGACAGTAAGAATCGAACCACCTGCAACGCAGAGCTATGAGACAATCGATAAGATTATCGCTGCTCTCGATGAGTCAATTGCAGCTGCAAAGGCTAAGTTCAATCTGTAAAAGAATAGCATTTTCAAAGGCGAAAGGAGAAAAATATGGCACTTTCAATAGATGAAATGGTTGCAAGAGCCCGTAAGGCACAGGAAGCAATCGCAGACTACACTCAGGAACAGGTAGATAAGCTTGTTTATGAGGGTGCAAAGGCAATTTATAAGAACGCTGAATGGCTGGCTAAGGAAGCTGTAGAAGAAACAGGCCTCGGCTGCTATGAAGACAAAATCGGTAAGAACACTGATACACCGACTGCATTCTGGGATTACCTCAAGGATAAGAAGTCAGTAGGTATCATCAGCAGAGATGAAGAGAAGAGAATGATCGAAATCGCTCATCCTGTAGGCGTAGTAGCAGGTATTTCACCGGCAACGAACCCAACAGTAACTCCTCTTGGCAACTTCATGCACACGATGAAGGGCAAGAACGCAGTTATCATCTCACCTGCACCGAGAGCACAGAAGACTTCAACGGATACAGTAAACCTTATCAGAGAAGCACTGAAGGCTAACGGAGCACCTGAAGACCTGATTCAGATCGTAGACGATGTAACAATCGCAAGATCACAGGAACTGATGGCTAAGGCCGACCTGGTTATCGCAACAGGTTCATCCGGACTTACAAAGGCTGCTTACTCATCAGGTACACCGGCTTACGGCGTAGGCCCTGGTAACCCTCCTGTAATCCTTGACAGAGGATATGACCTTGAAGAAGCCGTTGAAAAGAGCATCATCGCGATCGGATCCGATAACGGTATCCTCTGCGACGGCGACAACATGCTCCTCTATCCGAATGACCTGAGAGATGAACTGTTTGCTGAGTTCAGAAAGCAGGGCGTTGTAATCTTCGAAGACGCAGAAGACGTTCAGAAGTTTGCAAACGTACTGTTTGACGAAGAAGGCCACACGAACTCCGGTCTCGTAGGTAAGGATGCAAGAGTTATCTCAGAAGCAGCTGGCTTTGAAATCCCTGAAGGCACAAAGGTACTTGGCCTTTCAGTAGAAGAAGTTGGTAACGCAAGCTTCCTCAACAAGGAAATCATGGGACCTATCGCAGTCATGAAGGGCTATGACACATTTGAAGAGGCAGTTGAACTCGCAATCAGAAATATGGAAGAGGCAGGCGGAGTAGGCCACACTGCAGGAATTTATTCCAACGATCAGGCACACATCGACTATGCAATTACAAGACTTCCTGTAGCAAGAGTTCTTATCAATCAGCCTACACCTGATGCATGGGGACCATCGACGAACTCACTGAGCCCTGCAGTATCAGAAGGTTGCGGAACATGGGGAAATAACATTCTGGCAGGAAACGTAGACTACATCCACATGCTGAACGTATCCAAGGCTACATATCCACTGGACATTGAAGCTCCAAACGGAGAAGAACTGTTCAAGGACTAATGTATTGAAAAAGTCTGAAACAACAATACGAAAGTATCAGTAAGTTGTCCTTTTCAATATACGAAGACGGAACCGGGCGTAAGCTCGGTTTTGTCTTTTTTGGAAAGCCCCCGGCACGTGCATATCGGAGTGATCCGGTGATGAACGCCCGATGATATGGAGCAGAGCATAGGAACATCTGATCTTCAGGCAATTTGGCAAAGCACCACGTTTGTGATATTCTTAATTCAGCAAATGACAAAATCAATAGGACTTTCAATCAGAATACGGGAGGCTTTAGGAATGAAAAATAAAACAAAATGGATAACGGGAATTTTGGTTGCGGCGCTGATCATGATGACAGGACTCACAGGCTGCGGAAGTTCGGGCGGCTCCTCAGAGGGAGCAGAACCTGCGGCAGACGGAATCGGAATTCACCACGTGAATATCGACATAGCTGATTACGGCACGGTGGAGCTTGAACTGGACGGGGATACTGCTCCGATTACCGTGCAGAACTTCATGGATCTTGCAGACTCCGGATTTTATGACGGGCTCACTTTCCACAGGATCATGGACGGTTTCATGATTCAGGGCGGCGATCCGAACGGAGACGGCACGGGCGGATCGGAACAGACCATAAAGGGCGAGTTTTCATCTAACGGCGTTGCCAACGATATTTCACACGAAAAGGGCGTCATCTCCATGGCAAGATCACAGGATCCTGACAGCGCAAGTTCCCAGTTCTTTATCGTTGTAGCCGATTCCGATTTTCTCGATGGTCAGTATGCCGCATTCGGTCACGTGACCGCAGGCCAGGAGATCGTGGACAAGATCGCGAAGGACGCTCAGCCTTTGGACGATAACGGCACCATCGCAAAAGAAGACCAGCCGGTCATCGAAAAGGTGACGGTCATAGACTAAATATGCTTTGCACCACTCATGACACCGTTTTATGGTATAATTGCATTCGAATGAATGGATAACGAAACAATAGGCATAGGTACGTGACAGCAGGAAGGGAGATATTGTTAGATATGAGTTCATACATTCTCGACGGCATCTGGGTTGCAAAGAATTCTGCTCTGATTGGTGTGGCACTGTTCATCGCCTTTCAGGGCGTTTTGTTGTTAGTTAAAAAGAGGGCAATAAGCGATTACAGAGGAATTTCAAAGGTGCTGCTCGCATCTGAACTGCTTCTCTGCATATACATATGTGCGATTCTGAAGATTACAGGAATAATAGATCATGAAGTTTACTTTGGCTTTTCGCCCGCAAATCTGATGGGCTTTATCACGGTGCCGTTTGTCGGCGCCTCGATAAAGATGGTAACCTTGAATTTCCTGCTGTTCGTGCCGTACGGATTCCTCGTTTTCCTGGTTTCCAAAGGTGCGCAAATGAGCTGGCGCAAAGCGTTGCTCGTCGGTTTCTTAAGTTCACTGCTCATAGAAATGGTGCAGGCGTTTACAGGGCGTCTTACCGAGTTAGATGACCTTATCATAAATACAGCCGGATTTGTGTCCGGGTTCTTAGTGGCTGACGGAATCGGAAAGGCTATAGATAAGGGGGATCTCAAAGGCGGCCTTGTGGAAGTTGCTCTGGTTGCTGCTGTTTCATTAGCCGGATTATTTCTGTTATCCTTTCTTGCAAACGGGGACAGGGTTCAGGCTGAAGAGGATGCCTACTACAAAGGCATCGCAGGAGCTATGGGGACTTTAGATGAAGAAACAGAAGACATGGCAGAATTTAATGTATATTACGAAGGCGAGAAGAAGGATGCTCTAAAGAACGGCAATTGGAACCTTTACGACTGGTATATGAGCATGGGGATTGATGTGGACAACAAGGCCGGTCTTTATTCCGTAGAAAACTGCGATTCAGATCACTTAGCTTTTGATCCGGAGAAGATTTACCTTGAAGTCGTATATTCTTCGCCGCAGCTATTCAGATTCTATAATAATCACGGCTGGGTCATGGAAAATATCGTGCACATGGTTTATTGCCCGGAGGATGGACAGCTTTGGTACGGGGAAGGTGCGGACGCCCTTGATTATCACGCCTACTACAACAGCAGTGAATACTCCTATGACCCGGATGAAGAACTGATAGAAGCCGTCAGGACGTGGATGGAAACGAAATAGCGGTGGCTGAGTGCATAGCGAATTTCTCTCAGATTCCTGATTTTCATATGTTAGTTCTGGCATTTGTGGCAAACTTTTAGGCCTTTGACCCTATGTATTTTTGTTAGAAGACCTAATAATCAAGCGTAGATGAAGCGTTTATGGGTCTTATGAGCAAAATTGATAGGGCCAAAGACCTACCAAATTCACCAATTAAGGCAATGTGACCCAAACGTCTTTCGTGATGGCTGTGCCCTTTCGGGTTTGATTATTTCCTAATTATCGAAGATTGAAATGGAAAGATAGGTTATGTGCTGCCCACAGACAAAGAATATATATTATAAGAGAGCATTTATGCACGTAGAACCTATGAGAGCGACAGTTGTCAAGGTTGACAATCTAAGGGCAAGAGATAAAATGAAGTTGTTCTTATGATGGGGAGAAAAGAGGAGGTAAAAAAGAATGATAACATTTGAAGAAGCAAAAAAGATTGCTTTAGAGTGGAATGATAAATGCGATACATGCCAGGAATATGATGATGTTTACGAGTTTTTCATTGATGACGGAGAACTGAAAATAGGCGGTTCGGGTTTTATGCTAATCTCTAAAGAGGATGGACGCAGCATACCATGGGCACTTTATTTCCTTACAGGGGATTATAATGTAAAAGAAATTGGAGAACCTGTGAAGATTTGATGGATACCGTTAAGGTAGAAAGGTAAAAAGGAAAGCACTTGCCCCTCCACCCACATAGCGGAGGGGATGTCTTCCCAAAAGTGATTTTACTTGAATATTATGGTTCTAAAAAATACTATCAACGTTACATAAATCCATGGACTATGAAGAGTTTGACCCGAAGTGTATTAGCGCTGAAAGGGTAGGACTATCACAGGAAAAATGGAAGCGTTGCATAAATACATCTTTGTGGAAACGTTAGACTTGCGAACGTCTGAGAATTGCCGCTCGTTAGATGGCAAGACATTCTTTGTGAAAGACAGGAACGTAGGTGTCAACTGTCCGCCTATGCACCCATGGTGTAGGTCAACGACAATAGGATGGTTGCCTGAGTCATGGCGTGCCAGGATGAAGTGCAGAGCACGAGACCCTAAGACCGGCAAAAACATTACTGTCCCAGCAAATATGACATATGGTGAATGGTTTAAAAAGTATGTGAAGAATACAGATGCTCCATTTACAAAGAAATTGGGTGAAGGTATAATAAAACCAGAAAAGGAACTTTATTAAGAGGGAAAAGAACCAAAAGTGCCATTTAGATACATTAATGACTTTGAGGACTTTAATGCGCTATCCATTAATGGAGAAGAGAGGGCGGCATTAATCAAACTGTCAAATCTATCCAAGGAGACTAACGTTGAGTATGGACAAGCGATTAGTGGGGACAATTTGAGCAGAGTATTCACAAGTGAAGATAAATCCCGTGTGGATATACCGAACGATGTTATCACGATGGCTAATCTTCACTTAATGCATTCTCATACAAATGTAACACCTTTTTCTGCAAAGGATTTCAGGCATATGTGCAGAGAGAATGTTGTCCGTATTAGTGTTATAACCGGTGATGATTCGATTTTTTCTGTATCAATAGGAAACGGGTACAGACCTGATGTTAATGAATTTGATGAAATCGTCGCGAACATACGTAATCGCGTAGATATTGAGTTGTTAGATCATCCTGATTTCTTTGAATGGACGCCTGAAGAACGGTCATATATGGCAATTCGAGAACAGGCATATCAGATAGCAAGATATTTTGAGTGGAATATGGAAGGAGGTAGAGCATGAAGTACTTTAATAGTGATATGACATATCCAGAAGCGCAGAAGAAACTTTTTACTATTACGGAAGGAAAGTCAAAGGAAGAAATCGGCGTTATTAAACGCGAGTACTCCGCGATACTTCCAATCATTACGCAAAAAGAAATGCGCGGCAATGCATTGAGCTTAACAGAACATAGTTTCGATGCAGAATAGACGTATAGGAAGCCCTTTGAGGTGGTGGATTTCGTAGCAACCACACACCCATCGGGTCAAAAGAGACGCAGGAGAAGTGTACGCCTGCCAAAGGGCATCCTATTATCGCAAAAGGTATGGTTGCTTGAGGTGGAGGAATTCGTACAGTCCACACGCCGATGGTACTGACAGGGGAACCCGAGAGACGCAGGAGAAGTGTACGCCTGCCAAGTAACCATATCGTAATTAAATATTGAGTAGAACAGGCAATAATAAGCCGGTTTTTACCAACTCTTTTTGTCCTTGTATTATCATCTCATAGCCCTATAACCCAATAATGGTAATAAACAAAACGACCCTCCAAAGAGAGTCGTTTCGTTTAATTGGTAGTCCCACGGGGAGTCGAACCCCGGATTCCAGCGTGAGAGGCTAGCGTCTTGACCACTTGACCATGAGACCACATATTCACTTTTTTCGTTACGCATGTTATTATAACACAAAGTGAGCAGAAATAAAGACCTAATTTTTAATTTTTCAAAACAAGTACAAGTAAGTTTTTAATTTCCAGAGTAAGATCCGCAGTGGAAGCTGCAACGGAATTTACTTCGGGAATTTACGAACAAGTAATGTCGCGCGCATAGAGAATTAAGAAAGACGCATTCTAAAGTCGAGAGCGATTCGGAAGCTACAACTCTACAGAAACTAAAACAGATGCAAAAGCTGCGTGAGCACAGGAGGATAACCATGAGATGGGATAACGATATATATAGGGAGAAGTTTGGGTTTAAGACTCAGCAGGGGCTTGAACTGGTGGCTCAGCTGACGCCGGTTCCGGGTAAGCTGCTGGAGATAGGAAGCGAGACGGGGATTCTGTCATATCAGCTTTGGAAGATGGGGTATACAGTAGAGGGAATCGAGTTCGATTACAAGTTGGTGGATATGGCAAGAAGGACGACGGCCAAATCGGTCTTCTACGAAGGCGATGTGGATGACGTGCTGCTATATGAAGACAACTATTCAATGGCAATCGCAAATGATGTTCTCCATAAGATCCCGGAAGCACTGCAGGATTATTTCCTCGAGAACGTATTCAACAGTCTGAAAACAGGAGCCGAACTGACCTTCAACACCGGAGCACCGGGAAACAACAGGCAGATTGAAGATGCCCTTGCAAAGTGCTTTGCAGAAGAAGGTCTGGAATATCCGGGCAGATTCTATCCTGAGGCTGGCGAGTACGAGCAGCGACTAAAGAGCGCAGGGTTTGAGGTTGAGCGAGTTGTAAAAACGGAGAAAACTCAGCAAATCCCGGGAGAAGACGGTCTGGCATGGTACATCGAGATGATGTACAGGGATGTGTTCCCGAAGAAGCAGGATGAGCTGGCAGAGCGAATTATCGCAAAGGCAGCTGAGAATCTAAAAACTGAACTCTTTGACGGTGACAAGTGGACGATACCGCAGGTGCGGCTTGTTGGCAAAGTAGTCAAGCCTGAGCAATAGAGTCGAAACAGAAATAGAGCCATGCCTGATCAGCATTATTGCAGTGTTCGAGCGAAGCCGGGTTCGCGCTGGCAGAGCAGTCATAACAGAGCCGCAGCTGATAAGGTGCAGAGGAATAACTGATAAAAAAGAGAGAAAGGAAAAGAGATGAGACAGAAGATAGATGTGAAGAATCAGATCGTCCTGAGCCAGGTAATGCTCCCGGCACAGGCCAATGTTGCTGGCAACGTACACGGCGGTGAGATCATGAAGATGATGGACGCAGCTGCTGCGGCAGTGGCACAGAGGTACTCCAGGGGAAACTGCGTTACAGCGAGAGTCGATGAACTACAGTTTCACTTGCCAATCTTTGTGGGAGCACTGGTAACGGTTACGGCATCCATAATCTATGTGGGATCCACCTCAATGGAGGTTCACGTTTTCGTCGAGTCCGAGGATCTGGAGTCCACGAGCGGTCCGGAAAAGGCACTTTCCGCACAGTTTACAATGGTGTGCATGGGCAAAAACGGAAGACCACAGACGGTTCCAAAGTATGAACCTGAGACGGAAACGGAGATCAGGCTGTACAACGAAGCAAAAGCGAAACGCGATGCAATGAAAAAGGGTAGAGGTTAATGTTATGCTCCCTCTATGACCGGCAGTTATATTTTCACTGTCTCTCATAAAGGGAGCATTTAATTCCTGTCCTTTAATTGTAGGGCGTATAAGCTCCACCTCGAACCACCCGTTTTACGGGTGGCGGCGATTGTTCCGATCTTTACATATCGGTGAGAAATGCCTTGTAGCACTTGTAGGCTTCGTAAACATCAGCCTTGCTGCTGATCTCAAAAGGTGCGTGCATGTTGAGCACTGCAACGCCGCTGTCGATGACCTCCATGCCATAGTTGCCCATAATGTAGGCGATGGTACCGCCACCGCCGGCATCCACCTTACCCAGCTCGGTGATCTGGAACTTAACCTTGTTGTCATCCATGACCCGGCGAAGCCTGCCGAGGTATTCAGCATTTGCATCGTTGGAGCCGCTCTTTCCGCGTGCTCCGGTAAACTTGTTAAAGGAGATGCCTTTGCTCATCAGTGCAGCGCTCTTCTTTTCGAAAACGTCAGCATAAAGGGGATCGTATGCTGCGCTCACATCCGATGAAAGCATGCGCGAGTTTTGCATCGCCCTTCGAGTCTTAAGATCCGACTCACCCTCGGTCAGAGCGATAAGCTCTGCAACGGTATTTTCAAAGAACTTTGAGTGCATTCCCGTAGCACCGACGCTGCCGATTTCTTCCTTGTCAACCAGCAGACAGCAGGAAGTCTTCTTGCTCTCATCAACGTCCAGCATTGCCTGAAGTGATGTGTAGGCGCAGACTCTATCGTCCTGGCCGTAAGCCATTATCATGCTCCTGTCAATTCCGCAGTCCCTTGCCTTGCCTGCAGGCACGATTTCCAGTTCAGCGGAGAGGAAATCCTCTTCTTCAATATCGTACATTCCTTTGAGAAGCGCGAGAACGTTGGCCTTCACGGTAGCTTTCTCTTTCTTCTTGAGCTTCGTCTTATCGATAGGTCTGTTACCGATGAGGAGATCAAGCTTTTCCCCCTCTACGACCGTCGCGCCGTCCTTTTTTAGCTGATTCTGAGCCAGGTGAATGAGAAGGTCTGTGAATACGAAAACAGGATCATCCTCCGATTCGCCGATTATGATTTCGACGAGCGTTCCGTCTTTCTTTGCGACAACTCCGTGGATAGCCATAGGGAGCGCAACCCACTGATACTTCTTGATTCCACCGTAGTAGTGGGTGTCCAGATATGCCATATCTTCCGTTTCATACAAAGGGTTCTGCTTCACGTCGAGACGAGGCGAATCGATGTGAGCACCGAGTATGTTCATTCCGGCAGAGACCGGTTCTTCACCCAGCCTGAAAAGAGCCAGAATCTTATTCATGTGTACTGCGTAAAGTTTGGCGCCTTTCTCAGGCTTTTTGCCCGAATCGATGTAGTCTTGCAGATTTTCGTAGCCCATCTTTTCTGCAGCTTCCACGGAATATCTTACACATTCGCGCTCGGTTTTGCCGGCATCGAGAAATGCCTTGTATTTGTCGTTCAGGGACACAAGTTCCTGTGTAGCTTCAGGAGTGTATTCGCTCCATGCACTCGTTTTTTCCATTGTTATTTCCTCCGAAATTTATGATTACGGAGTCCATTATATCATACTTGTTGACAGGAAATCCTATAACGGTATAAAATTATTCCATTAGGAAATCATTAGCTTTTGAAGCGATTTGAGAGGTGAAAAAGCATGAAAATCGTAATCACCGCAGGCGGAACGAGCGAGCCGATAGATAACGTCAGAAAGATTACAAACACATCGACGGGAAGCCTTGGACTTGCCATAGCAAAGGCGTTTCTCAGTCACTACAGGGATGGAATCGACAGGATATTCTATCTTCACGGTGAGAAGGCAGCCTATCCCGATGACAGTCTCGTGACGCCGATAACCATAGGCGGAACGATAGACCTGATGACGAAGCTGGAACAGGTTCTCAAGTCGGAAAAGATCGATGCGGTCGTCCACGCCATGGCGGTCAGCGACTACATGGTGGATGAAGTGACGACGGTGGAAGCGATCAAGACGGGCGTCAAGTCGGATAAGATATCAGGCAACAAGATCAGTTCGTCCATCGACGACCTTGCGATAATCCTCAAGCGAACGCCGAAGGTGATAAGCACCATTAAGCCGCTCAGTCCCGGGAGCACCCTCGTTGGATTCAAACTGCTTTCGGGAGTACCCCACGAAGAACTCATAGACGTAGCGACCCATCTCATGGAGAAGAACGACTGCGATTTCGTCCTGGCAAACGATCTTTCAGAGATAGGACAGGGACAGCATAAGGGTTATCTCATCCATAAGAATGGCGATATCGATACCATGAACACGAAGGATGAGATCGGTGAAATGATTGCAAGAAGAATCATGGAGCAGGAGGCGTAGCATGAACATTGTACTTGGCGTATCCGGGAGCATCTCAGCGTACAAAGCTGCCGACGTTACCAGCAGGCTGACGAAGGCCGGGCACGATGTGCATGTCATACTGACGGACGGCGGGAGCAGATTTATAACAGCGCTCACTTTGCAGACCCTTTCAAAGAACAAGGTGTACACGGACACCTTTGACGAGGATGATCCTTCCGTAGTGAACCACATATACCTTGCGGACAATGCGGACATGGTGGCTGTCGTACCTGCTTCTGCAGATCTTATCGGCAAGGCAGCTTCGGGGATAGCAGATGATATGCTTACATCGACGCTTCTTGCTGCCCTCAACCAGTCGATCGTCGTAATGGCACCTGCCATGAACACCAACATGTATGAGAATCCAATCGTGCAGGGGAATATGGAGAAGCTGGCCAGTTACGGCGTACGGTTTATCGAGCCTAAATCGTCACTTCTCGCATGCGGCACAGTCGGCAAAGGTGCCCTTGCAGACGTGGATGTGATAGTGAAATATATAGAAGAACTCGAAGGAGAAATAGGACATGATTAAATACAAGAGCACGAGAGGAAGCGAGAACATCAAGACTGCAGCCCAGGCAGTGATCCAGGGTATTGCAGAGGATAAGGGGCTCTACGTTCCCGATGAAATTCCGCAGCTTCCCCTGCAGATAGAAGAACTGGCAGAGCTGCCGTACAAAGAAGTAGCTTATAACATCATAGGAGCACTCTTCACCGACTACACCGATGAAGAGATGAGAGCCTGTGTGGATGGCGCTTACGACAGCAAGTTCGATGCCGGTGAGATCGTTCCCGTAATAGAGGTAGGCGGAGCAAGCTTTTTGGAACTGTACCACGGCAAGACGGCAGCGTTTAAAGACATGGCGCTTAGCATACTTCCCTATCTTCTCACCACCGCAATGAGGAAGGAGAAGGAAGACAAGAAGATATGCATACTCACTGCAACTTCCGGAGATACAGGCAAGGCTGCGCTTGAGGGATTCGCAGATGTTGAAGGAACTGAGATTATTGTTTTCTTCCCAAATCAGGGCGTCAGTCAGGTGCAGGAACGCCAGATGATAACCCAGGAAGGGGAGAACACCCACGTGTTCGCTATTGAAGGAAACTTTGACGACGCGCAGACAGGCGTGAAGAAGATTTTCGGTGATGAAAGTTTTGCTGAGAAGCTGGCTGAGGCGGGATGTAAGCTGAGCTCTGCAAATTCCATCAACATCGGCCGACTTGTTCCTCAGGTGGCATACTACGTTTACGGATATGCACAGCTTGTGAAGCAGGGCAAGGTAAAAGCAGGTGAGCCGATCAACATCGTGGTTCCGACGGGCAACTTCGGAAACATACTGGCAGCCTATTATGCAGGAAGGATGGGAATTCCTGTAAACAAGTTCATCTGCGCATCAAACAAGAACAAGGTCCTGACAGACTTCTTCCGCACGGGCGTTTACGACATTAACAGGGACTTTTACCTCACCAATTCTCCTTCCATGGATATTCTCATCAGCTCCAACCTGGAGAGACTGCTCTACCATCTGTCGGGAGATGACGGAGAAGAGATAAAGGCGCTGATGGCAAGTCTCGAAGAGGATAAGAGGTACGAAGTATCCGATAAGATCAAGGAAGGTCTTAAAGTGTTCTACGGCGGTTTTGCGACGGTTGAGGATACCAACGAGACGATAGGGAGCATGTATAGGGAGCACGGATATCTCCTGGATACGCACACGGCCGTTGCCTACAAAGTCTACAAGGACTATGTGGCAGAGACGGGAGATAAGACTCCGTCGATTATCGCATCGACTGCCAGCGCATACAAGTTCGCAGACAGCGTGAGCAGATCCATTGGGCTTGAAGAAGAAGAAAACGGCTTCCGGTTCATCGAAGCCCTCAACGCTGAGACGGGCGTGCCTGTTCCTGCCGGACTCAAAGACCTGGACAAGAAGGAAGTAAGGCACGATACGGTGATCACTACCGACAGAATGGAAGATGTCATATACGATTCGGTTAAGTAACTGACAGTAAAGACGGACAGACACGGGGACGCTTGCAAAGCGTCCCCTTTGCAGAAGGAGAAGGCATTGAACAGAGCAGAGTACATAAGAATGCTTGATAACGTTAAGGAAAGAAAGTGGCTCTACGTTTTTGTTACCAAGGGCGGCAGGGCGCTGACGTATCTTTCATATGTGGTCTATCCGTGCCTTCTAATATGGCTATTCGTAACGGGAAACGAGAATTTGTGGAAGGCTGTCGTCGTTCCGGCAGCAGGATTCATCATCCTCAGCGTTTTCAGATACTGCAAGAACGCACCAAGACCCTACGAAGTTTTCGATATGCCTCCGCTCATCGTTAAGAACACGAAGGGAAAATCCTTTCCAAGCAGGCACGTTTTTTCTGCATTTATAATCGCGGTGACAGCAGGATATTTCTGCCTATGGCTGGGCATTACCCTTGGAATTTGCGGCGTGCTCCTCGCCGTTACGAGGGTTTTGGCAGGCGTACATTTTACAAAGGATGTAGCGGCAGGATGCATAAGCGGCATAGGATTAGGGATATTAGGTTTTATTCTGTTATTATGATATAATAGAGTAGTTTGATAATCAGGAGAAGTAAATGGATAACATTATCGTTGCAGCAACCCAAAACAAGGGGAAAATCAGGGAAATCGGTGCCATTCTCGGGGAATTCGGCCTTGCGATAATACCGCGTGATGAGGCAGGAATTCCTAACGTTGAGATAGTGGAAGACGGGGAAACCTTCGAGGAGAACTCCTACAAGAAGGCCTGCGAAATCATGAAGCTTTGCGGAAGGCCTACCATAGCGGATGACTCCGGCATCATGATCGATGCTCTCGGTGGAGCACCGGGAGTTTACTCTGCAAGATTTGCAGGCGATGACTGTGACGATGATGCCAACAATGCCAAGATGGTAAAACTTCTGAAGGACGTTCCTTATGATGAGAGAACGGCGAAATACGTAGCGGTCATTACACTCATATATCCTGATGGGGAGACGCTGGTCGCAAGAGGCGAGGTTCACGGGCATATCCTGCTTGAACCGGAAGGACATAACGGATTCGGTTACGATCCGTACTTCCAGCCGGAGGGATACGAGCACACTTTTGGCCTAATCGATCCGGAAGAAAAGAACAGGATCAGTCACAGGGCAAACGCGCTGATGAAGCTTAGAACGCTTTTGAAAGAAAGAGAGAATTCCAGATAATGAAGAAATTCAAGCGAAAGCTGATAAAGATGTTCATACTGGGATTTAAGGAGTTGCAGGATCCGTATTACCAGGGATTTGCGGCACAGGTGGCCTTTTATCTGTTCCTGTCCATTACGCCTATGATGATAATTATCATGCAGGTATTGGGTCTGTTTAAGATCAACATGACAACGGCCTTATCTCTGATGGAGGAGTATACGGGCAAAGAAGTGTCGTCTATGGTTTCCAGCCTGCTTTCTTTCTCATCGGCAGGTTTCACCAACGTGATCTTTGCGGTCATAGCCCTCTGGGCAGGCTCTCGAGCGTCTTTTGCATTGATGAGAATAACCAACTATACCCTGACGGATGGAACCTCTACGGGAAGGAATTATTTCATAGAGAGGCTGAGAGCCATAAGAACCATGGTGCTCACCATAATCGCCATCGTGTTCGCGATTATCATTCTCGTCTATGGTCAGCTTATCTTCAACGGCGTACTCTATATACTGCATATCGATGCGGAGCATGTGGATCAGCACTTTTGGATGAGTATGAGATGGGTCATCGGAGGGTTCCTGTACTTCCTGATGGTAAGCTACAACTACTGGATCATGCCGTCTGTCCGTGTTACGTTCAAAAGCATAATCCCGGGGAGCGTGCTGGCTTCTGTAGGTCTTTTGGTCGTTACTTTGGCCTACTCAAGATATGCCAATACCCTCGCTGGCTACGACTTGCTCTACGGAGCATTATCATCGGTTGTAGCCTTGATGATCTGGTTCTTTCTCATTGCCTGGGTGCTGTTTCTCGGAGTGCTTTGCAACAAAGTATGGAGCGATACGAGCGACAATCACGATACCTAAAAAGCTTTCAAGGCGAGTTAAAACCGGATAGCGGAATTCATATTATAAAGTCAAAAAAGACCTGCCACGCGGCAGGCCTTGATTGTATTAGGATAAGGGATATGGCACTATTCGATGACTCTTGATCTTACGATTCCTTCGCCTTCGATAGGAGCGGTGCCTGCGGCAACGTCAGCTAAAACCACAGTGTAGTCGCCTCTCGTATTGCTTGCAACAGCGCCTGTAGCAAGAGGAGCAACCTTTGAAAGCGCATCCGCATCGTTCTTTGCGATAACCACGAGTCTTGCACCTGACTTAGGGCCAAGATTTACGGCAGGAAGATTTACGGAATTGACAATGTTGCCGTTTTCGATGTAGTCCATAACCTGATTTACTGCCATAACGGCACAGTTATCCTCGGCTTCTGCAGAGGATGCACCCAGGTGAGGGTACACCGTAATTTCAGGCTTGCCTGAGTTTAAGATGGCGTCGTCTGTGAAGTCCGTTACGTACTTCTTAACTTTACCTGCGTCGATAGCAGCCAGAAGGGCATCGTCATCGATAAGCTTATCCCTTGAGAAGTTGAGGAATACAACCCCATCCTTCATCTGAGAGAGAGCCTCTTCGTTAATCATTTTAGCCGTTGCTGCATTGGCAGGAACGTGTATTGAAATATAGTCACAAACAGGGTAGAGCTTGGACAGATCGTCAACTACCTTTACAGCAGGATTTAGGCTGAGCGCTGCCTTCGTGTTCAGAAAGGCATCGTATCCGACTACATCCATTCCGAGATCAATGGCAGCATTGGCTACTTTGGCGCCGATTGCGCCAAGGCCAATGATGCCCAGAGTTTTGCCGAGGATCTCCGTTCCGGCGAACTGACCCTTGCCCTTTTCTACCATCTTGCCTACGCCTTCGTTGCCCACAAGGGTTTTAGCCCATGCAGCACCTTCAACTACATTTCTTGCTGAATTGATCATTCCTGCGAGAACCAGCTCTTTCACTGCATTGGCGTTGGCTCCGGGAGCATTGAACACCACGATTCCCTGCTCTGCACATTTGTCAACGGGAATGTTGTTGGTGCCTGCACCGGCTCTGCCTATCGCAAGAAGCTCATCTGAGAAGTCCATCTCATGCATGTCATAACTTCTCAGTATTATGCCGTTTGCTTCGTTTACGTCCTCTGTAATCTGATAATCATCGGTAAGTCTTGAGAGGCCGACCGGTGAAATTTTGTTCAAAGTTCCAATCTTGTACATTAAAAACACCTCGTTTCAAAGAATGAATTGCCAACAAAATTATATCATTTTACCAGGAACCAGTAAAGTGATATAATGTGACCATGAAAATGAAAAAAAGAATCAAAACATTGATAACACTTATAGCAATGGCAACGCTGTTCCTGATGGGAACGGCGTATTCGTATGCAGAAGATGGCGAGTCTGAGGTGGCTACAGACGGTACATCGGTCATTATGACAGATGCTGCTACGGGTACCATTCTCTATGAAAAAAATTCCGAAGAGAAGAGAGATCCTGCCAGCGTCACCAAGATACTTACGTGCCTTGTCGTGCTGGAGAATCTGGATATGGATGAAAAAGTGACGATTACGGAGGACTCGTCTCCCATCGGCAATAATATAGCCATGCAAAAGGGCGAAGTGCTCACGGTAGAGCAGCTTGTCTACGCAATGATGCTGCCGTCTGCTAACGATGCGGCAAGGCAGCTGGCTATCGCCACATCAGGGGATGTGGACAGCTTTTGCAAAGTGATGAACGACCGTGCAAAGGAGTGCGGTGCTGTCGATACCAACTTCACAAACCCCAACGGGCTCAATCTTCCCGGGCAGGAGAATCACAAGACGACTGCGTGGGATCTGGCGCAGATAACTTCGGAAGCACTGAAGAACGAAACCTTCAGAAAAATAGTTTCTACAAGAAAGTATACAATACCAAAGACGAACAAATCCGAGGAGAGGGTGCTCCGGGGAACCAACCCTCTTTTGGGTTCTAAGGAATCCGTGGAAGTGGACGGTACGTCTATCCCGTTAAAGTATGAGGGCGCCACAGGCGTGAAGACGGGGACAACCTCCACAGCAGGGAACTGCTTCGTTGGCTCTGCAAAGCGCGGAGATACAGAGTTCATTGTGGTTACACTCAATTCCGGGGACAGAACCAGGTTCACGGACGCCATAAGGCTCATGGACTACGGCTTTGAGCACTATGAGACGAGGATTATCGCTGCTCCCGGGGATGAGCTCGCCACGCTTAAAGTCAGACGCGGAGAGACAGGAAGCATTCAGATCGGAACAGCCGAAACACTTGCCGTAACAGATGCAAAGGATGAGAACGGGCAGATAATAGACGAGGGAGAAAGCTACGATGTGCGGCCGGAAACTGAGAAACTTACAGCGCCTGTCAGAGCAGGCGATGTGGTAGGTACAGTCGCACTTTTGGATGGAGCAGGTGAAGTGATAAAAGAGGTGCCGGCTGTTGCCCTTTCGGATGTGGCAGAGGGCGGCATACTTTCACATATAGGAATTCCGGACGATATGGTTCCGATTTTTGCAGTTACCATGGGAACATTGCTGCTTATAGTTCTTGTAATCATTATTCTCGCAAGAAGCAGGAAAAAGGGCAGAGCAACCGGATCATCCGAAAGAAAAGAACCGGGAACTGGAGAAAGTGATGGGGAGGAATGCGCCCCTATAATCGAAAAAGAGTGCATGAAAGAAGAAAAAGGCAGGGCAGAGGATCTGTCTGAGAATGAGACGGTAATAGAAGCATCCGGGGATGCAGAGGGTGCGGAGGACGGGAACTGCCGGGAAGCAGAAGACGAGAATGAGGACGGCTGATGTTTGATATACAGGAAAATCTGAAAAACCTACCGGACACACCGGGTGTATATATGCACAAGGATGCTTTGGGAAACATCATCTACGTGGGGAAAGCCATTTCCCTGCGAAACAGAGTGAGACAGTATTTTCAGTCATCCAGGAATATGGAACCGCGTATCCGAAGTATGGTGAGTCAGATCGCGGAGTTTGAATATATTACGGCTGCAAGCGAAACGGAAGCGCTCATTTTGGAGTGTAATCTCATTAAAAAGCACAGACCGAAGTACAATATTCTTCTCAGGGATGACAAGACCTATCCGTATATTAAGATCACAAACGAACCTTACCCGAGGGTGGTAAAGACGCGAATTGTCAAGAAAGACGGCGGCAGATACTACGGCCCTTACAGCGACGTGGGGGCTGTCAACGACATCGTAGACCTCTTAAACAGCACTTACGGACTAAAAAGGTGCAATGCAGTTGCCTTCCCCAAGGGGTTTAAGCCATGTCTGAATTACCACATCAATCAGTGCAGGGGCATATGCACCGGCTGCGTTCAAGAAGATGAGTATATGGCTGCAATAGGTGAAGTCAGGGAGTTCATGTCCGGCAGGAGCAAGGCGATCATAACGAAGCTGAGGACAAAGATGATGAAGGCCTCCGAAGATCTTAAGTTTGAAGAAGCAGCCGTGTACAGAGATCATATAGAGTCGGCGAAGGCGCTTAGCGCGACACAGAGGGTGGTGCTTCATCACGATACGGATATGGATATCGTATTGCCGGCAAGAGGCGCAGAGACTACCAACGTGGCAGTTTTCTTTGTGCGTGAAAGCAAGCTTGTGGGCAGAGAAACCCACGAGATGGATAATTCGCACAGTGCAGACCGTGCGGAACTGATATCGGCATTTATAAACCAGTATTACGGTGAAATGCCGAACATACCGAGGGAAATACTCGTGAAGGACATGCCTGAGGACAGGGAAGCTCTACAGGTGATGTTGTCAGATAATGCAGGCCATAACGTAACGCTTATCAAACCGCAGAAGGGTGAGAAGAGAGCACTGGTTGATCTGGCAAGCAGGGATGTTCTGGAAATGGTAAAGACAATCGATAAGAGAGCTGCAAATGCCAGGGAGCGGAAGGAGACCCTTGGAAGTCAGATCTTCGAGGTGCTGAGCGAAATGGGTGCAGTTTCGGGAGATTACGACGGCAGGCAATTCAGGGCGGAGGCCTATGATATTTCCAACACGAACGGCGTGGATACGGTCGGTGCCATGGTCGTCTACGAAGGACTGAGACCGGACAAGAGCAGTTACAGGAAGTTTAAGATCAGGACGGTGAAAGGTCAGGACGACTATGCCTCCATGACGGAGGTGCTCTCCAGAAGATTTAGAAGGGTTTTTGAGGGGGACGAAGGATTCAGCCAGCTGCCGGACATTATCTTTATGGACGGAGGCAAAGGCCACGTGTCGACAGCGCTTGCGGTGGTCGATGAAACGGGATTCGACATTCCCGTAGTCGGCATGGTGAAGGACGATAAACACAGGACGAGAGCACTTATATACAGGTATGCGGAAGATGAGTACAGGGAGATACCGCTTAAGGGCAAGGGACTGCTCTTCAAGTACATAGGAACAATGCAGGAGGAAGTCCACCGCTTTGCAATAGAGTATCACAGGAAGGTGCGCGGCAAGCGTGCGCTGGTGTCCGTCCTTGACGAGATTGAAGGGATAGGCTCTGTCAGAAGACAGGAACTGCTTAAGAAATTCGGAAGCGTCGAGAACATCGGCAAGGCGTCGGTAGAGGAGCTTGCAGGCACGGAAAGTATGAACATGAAGGCGGCGCAGAAAGTATGGGATTATTTTCACGAGGGAAGTACCGCAGAGAAAACGGAAAGCCCGTATGCAGGCCTGAAGGGTTGAAAATAACATGCTTGCCTATTGTCCCGCTTGATGATATAGTTAGGGCAAGAAACGATGTTTTAACGAACATTTTCAGATGGAGGAAAAAATGGCAGAAAAAGAATTATACGGATATGAAGAAGACGAAATCATAACTTTGGAATTTGACGACGGCGTTGAGGAAGAATGCGGAATTCTCGGCGTATTCGATGCAATCGGCAAGGAATACATCGCGCTGAATCCCCTCGGCACGGAGGATGTGTATATTTACGGTTACAAGGAGTTCGGTGAGGACTACGAGCTTATCGATATCGAAGATGAGGAAGAATTCGAGAAAGTCGTGAAGGAATTCGAAGCGCTGGCCGTAGAAGAGATAGAGTAAGATGTCAGATAAGACGATAAAAGCCAATGACCTGCATAACAGAGGATATAACTGTGCTCAGGCAGTGGCATGCGTATTCGCTGAAGATATGGGCATGAGCGAAGAGGATGTGTTCCGCATTATGGAAGGCTTCGGATTTGGCATGGGGACTATGGGCACTTGTGGTGCCGTTTCAGCCATGGCGGCCGTTGTGGGGATGAACCGGTCCGACGGGAACCTTGAAAAGCCGAGAAGCAAGAAAGACAGCTACAAGGATATGCGCAGTCTTACCGAGAAGTTTCATGAGAAGAACGGTTCTATCATGTGCAGGGATATAAAGGGAGTCGACACAGGTGTTGTACTCAGGAGCTGCCCCGGGTGCATAGAGGATTGCGTTGAGATTCTGGAAGCGTATGTTGGTCGGTAGTGATTCTAATATGAATTGAGATGAAAACCTCTCACAGGTTGATTGCTGTGAGAGGTTTTAAAGTTTGCGGTTTCTTGTTTAGTTCTGAATCCGAAATGAATGTATGAAGAAATCGCTGTGATCAGACTTCCATCGTTCTCCTGCCGACCAGTTCTCTGAAATTATATATGTATTCGTCGGCAACTTTTCTGATCTCCGGTTCTTCATCGGCATACTCTTCATTGTGCATGGCGATGACGTAGAGCCCTGCTTCCTTTGCAGTACGGATCCCGATCAGCCCGTCTTCGATAACAATGGTATTTTCAGGCGTCGTATTGAGAGCATCGAGCGCATCGCGGAAAAGCTGCGGATGTTCCTTAGACTGGGTAGATTCCGTGGTGATAATGTACTTGAAGTAGTCACGGATACCGAGACGAATTAGGATTTCATCAACGATGTGGTAGGCAGTAGAAGTCGTTATTGCCATCTGTACACCTCGCTGCTTGAATTTTTCAAGAACGATGGGAACGTATTCGTTGAGCCACACGCTTTCGATGTAATTTTCGCGCAGTATTGTATTGAAACCCTTCGCGATCTTATCTTCTGTCGTCGCGATGCGGTATTCTTCCTTCAGATAGTGGCTGAGAACGGGAATGGTCATGTCCTTTGTCTCGTCCCAGATATCAGGTTCGGGAGTCTTCATCAGAGACATTACGTATCTTGCAGCAGCCCCCTTCCACATTTCAGTAGAGTCAAGAAGCGTGCCGTCCAAATCTATGATTGCACCTTTTATTTCCATGGGTCACCTCCGGTCTAAAAATACTGAATTAACAATACCATCACACCGCTAAGATGTCAAATCAGTGAGCCTCCGGCGTTGACAAGGGAGCACACCATAAAGTATAATTATTCGATACGACAATTAGTCGAAAGGAGAAACAATAATGGCTGATTTTAACAATGATGAGATGCTGCTTACCCAAGAGGGATATGACAAAATCGTTGCTGAGCGTGAAGAGCTTGTATCGGTAAAGAGAGCCGAAGTAGCTGCAAGGCTCAAAGAAGCAATCTCATATGGAGATCTGAGCGAAAACGCAGAGTATGACGCTGCAAAGAACGAACAGGCTGAACTTGAAGAGAGAATAGATAAGCTGGAGTCCATGCTTAAACGTGCCCGCATAGTAAGCGAAGAAGATATGAAGGGTGATGTTGTCAGCGTAGGACTTACTATTACGGTAAAGGATCTTGATACGGGCGATGACGAAGTTTATACGATCGTCGGCGCAACAGAGTCCGATCCTTTTGAAGGTAAGATTTCCAATGAGTCAGCGGTAGGCAAGACTCTGCTCGGACATAAGAAGGGCGATGTTGTCGATGTGGAAGTTCCGGACGGCTTCATCAGATATGAGATAATAAATATAGAGAGATAGTAAAGGCAGGAAGATAAATATGTCAGAGGATAACAGGAAGAAGCAGGATGTTAAGGCGCAGGAGCCTGATCTGAATCAGCTTAGAAGGGTAAGAAGAGACAAGCTGGCGGAACTGCAGGCAGCGGGAGCAGATCCTTTCGTTATTACAAAGTATGACCAGACTCACCACAGCCAGGAGATAAAGGATCATTACGATACGCTGGAAGGCACCGAAGTTCAGATTGCCGGCAGAATGATGTCCAAGAGAATCATGGGTAAGGCTTCGTTTTGCAACATCCAGGATCGCCAGGGCAACATTCAGGTCTATGTTGCAAGGGATGAAGTGGGTCAGGAGGAATACAAGGCTTTCAAGAAGTACGATGTGGGCGATATCGTAGGCGTAAAAGGTACTGTTTTCAAGACGAAGACGGGAGAAATCTCCGTTCACGCATCGGTTCTCACTCTCATGACCAAGAGCCTTCAGATACTCCCTGAAAAGTTCCACGGTCTTACAAATACCGATCTGAGATACAGACAGAGATACGTTGACCTGATCATGAATGAAAATTCAAAGGAGACTTTCATAAGAGGTCAAAGATCATCGAGGCGATAAGGGACTTTATGGATGACAGGGACTTCCTGGAAGTGGAGACTCCGATGCTGGTTCCTAACGCAGGCGGAGCGGCTGCAAGGCCTTTTGAGACCCACTACAATGCACTTGATGAAGACGTTAAGTTGAGAATCTCTCTGGAACTTTACCTTAAGAGACTCATCGTCGGTGGACTGGAGAGAGTCTATGAAATCGGACGCGTTTTCAGAAATGAAGGCGTCGATACGAGACACAACCCTGAATTCACGCTCATGGAGCTTTATCAGGCATACACCGACTACGAGGGCATGATGAACCTGACAGAAGACCTGTTCAGGCATCTGGCTGAGAAGGTGTGCGGCACTACGAAGATTACATACAACGGTATCGAGATCGACCTTGGCAAGCCTTTTGAAAGGATTACCATGAACGACTGTATCAAGAAGTATACGGGCATCGACTTTGACCTGATTGAGATGGATGAAGAAGCGAAGGCTCTTGCGGATGAGCACGAGATTGAGTACGAGGATTACCACGGTAAGGGCGAGATCGTCAATGCTTTCTTCGAGGAATACTGCGAAGAGAACCTGATTCAGCCAATCTTCGTTATGGATCATCCTCTTGCAATTTCACCGCTTACGAAGAAGAGGCCTGATGATCCGAACAAGGTTGAGAGATTCGAGCTGTTCATCAACTCATGGGAGATGTGCAACGCATACTCGGAGCTGAACGACCCGATAGACCAGAGGGAAAGATTCGCAGCCCAGGATGCTGCATTTGAAGCGGGAGATGAAGAGGCCAACCACACCGATGAAGACTTCCTGAACGCACTGGAAGTTGGTATGCCACCGACAGGCGGTATAGGCTACGGCATAGACAGGCTGGTAATGCTGCTCACCGACAGCCCAGCCATCCGCGACGTTCTCCTCTTCCCGACAATGAAGAGTTTAGACTGATAGGTGTTGGAATAGGCTGATGTGCGTTCGGAATAGCACCCGCCGCTCATTCGATACCAGATTACAAATCCTTTGCAATACCTAAACGAGACTTTTCGCCGTTTCAGAATTGCATTAAGGAGATTTTAATACCTAAAACGCATATTTCGTGATTTCAGAATTGCAGCTCCCGTGGCTGCAATTCTATATTTAAGAAAAACTCGATTTCAGAATTACTTTTAACGGTTTGCAATTCTGAAATCGAGTTTTTTAGCGTTTAGGTATTGCAGGGCGCAAGTGGGCGGTCATCACCAGACTGCGAGGGCAGGGGGATAGATACCGCTTGCAGACCTTTTACGCCGTAATATAGCTTTGAAGGTAAAGCCCTATAATACGGCGAAGTGTTGCTTCCATATCCATGTTGCCGTCGCCCAGACACCATTCAAAGACGCAGCCTTTTACGATGGTGCAGATATCGGCGCAGACCAGATGAACATCCGTATCGGCATTAATATAGCCAGCGCGAAGGGCAGCACTCATTTCTGATTCGCTTCTCGCCATGACCGTTCCGGCGTCAAATGCTCCGTCCACTTCTCCCATGTAAGCGGAAAGAGACCTATTGTCTGTGGAGTAGAAACTTTTCATGAAATCAAGTCCCAGATTCATATACATGTTAATCAGATGCATATACAGTTCGGTGATTCTTCCGCCGATGTCCGACAGGGGTGTGTTAAGTTCGTGGGAGTCAAATGATGTCTCTCTCAGGAAGTGCATCATCAGATCGTCTTTATCGCGAAAATAATGATAGAAAGTTCCGATAGAAAGACCGGATCTTTCACATACTTCCCTGACCGTCACGGCATCAGCGCCGTCCTTTCTGATTATGGAGACGGTTGTTTCGATAATCTTTTCTTTGCTGTTCTCCTCGTTGCCTTTTGAAGGGCGTCCGGATCTTTTAGCCATTGCCGATTCCTCATTATAGAACATGTTTTAATTTACACTTGACATTATAGAACGAGTTCTATATAATGTCAATCAGAAAATAAATAGAACAAGTTCTATTAAGAAAGGAACGAGAGATTATGAAGATTACGTATTGGTCGGATTACGCATGTCCGTATTGTTATATAGGGGAAACCAGACTGAAGAAGGCGATTGCGGAGATACCGGAGCTTGAGGATGTGGATATTGAGATGAAGGCATTCCAGCTTGACCCGGCAGCCGGCGAACACGCAGCAGGAGATACGCAGACAAGGTTTGCGAAGAAGTACGGGATTTCCATGGAGGAAGCCGGACAGACGATTGAGTACATCTCTCAGATGGGAGCTGAAGAAGGCCTGGACTTCAAGTACGCGGAGACCCTTTTTACAAACACGATGGATGCGCACAGGCTGACAAAGCTTGCACAGAGCAAAAACGACCCGGTACTTGCCGAAAAGATGATTGAGGAATTGTTCAAAGCCTATTTTTCGGATAACAAGGAACTGGCTGATAAGGAACTTCTCCAAAGGAGAGGTGAGGAATGCGGCCTGGATGCGGAAGAGATAAAAGAAGTTCTTGCCTCTGATAAGTACAAAGATGAAGTAATCCTTGACGAAAGAGAAGCGATGCGCTACGGGATCCACGCAGTTCCGTTCTTCGTAGTCGGCCAATATGGCATTTCCGGGGCCCAGAGCACTGAAGGAATGAAGGCGACAATCATGAAGGCGCTGGAGAAGGAAACGGGGACAGCTGAAGAGCAGGGAATGACCTGCGGCCCTGATGGCTGTCATATCGGGTGAAGTTATGGTAGTGGAAGTTCTCGTAAGAGGATATTTTGAAGAGAATTGTTTTTTTTATATCGACGATAGGACGAAGCATGGATTCATCGTTGACCCGGGCGCTCAGGCAAAGGAGCTGCTGACTCTTATCAGAGAGAATGGATGGATCATCGAGAAGATTCTTCTGACCCACGGACATTTTGACCACATGGGAGCAGTAGACGAAATCAGAGAAGTGCTGGGTATTCCCGTCCTGGCACATAGAAAGTCAGATGAATATCTGCTCGATGCAGAGAAGAATTTGTCTGCGTTTTGCGGACCGCCGATTACGGTAAAAAACGTAGAGTACCTGGATGAAGGGGATGTGATAAAGCTTGATTCGAACCACGATTTCTGCCTGAAAGTGGTCTACGTGCCGGGGCACACGACGGATTCCGTCATGTTCTATTCCGAAAGAGATCATGTAGCCTTTGTCGGAGATACGATATTCAAAGGAACGATTGGAAATTATCAATATCCGGGAGGAAATCAGGGGGACTTGCTGAAAAGCATTACGCACATAATATTTGAGCTCCCGGATGAAACAGTACTCTGTTCCGGACATTCGGAACAGACGACCGTGGAAGCGGAGAAAAGAAGGTATTCTTTTCTCCGCTAGCGGTTGATGTGGATGAAACGAATAGGGATTAATTTAGATAACAGGGTCGGTACAACGCCACCGACCTTTGATGACTCGTTGCAATACCTAAACGTGACTTTTCGCCGTTTCAGAATTGCAACAAGTGGATTTTAATACCTAAAACGCCTTTTTCGTGATTTCAGAATTGCAATCTCTGTGGCTGCAATTCTATATTAAAAAAACTCGATTTCAGAATTACTTTTAACGGTTTGCAATTCTGAAATCGAGTTTTTTAGCGTTTAGGTATTGCAGGGCGCGAGGGCAGGGGGGTATCGCTACAGCTTGGCGGTCTCCGCTGCTATCGCTGCCTCAATGTCAGGCTTTGTGAGAAGCTCCAGGTCGTGCTTTGCAGGATTTTCGAGAGCGGCGATCCTGTTGGCGTGATTGGCGATGGATTTTTCAAACACGTTTCTGACGGTACGGGCGTTGCCGAAGTTTTCAGCTTTCTCTTCGTGGAGCCTGTCAAACTCGTCCGATAAGTAGCCGCTCAGATCTTCATCCATAACGTATCCGTTCTTTTTGCAGAAGATGCTGAATATGGAGCTCATCTCATCGCCGGTGTAGTCAGGAAACTCGAAGTATTTCCCGAATCTGGAGCTGAGTCCCGGGTTTGAGTCTATGAACTTGTGCATGAGATCCGTGTATCCTGCGACGATTACGACCAAGTCATCCCTGTGGTCTTCCATCCCTTTGAGAATCGTCTCTATGGACTCGCGGCCAAAGGCGTCCTGCTCGTCGTTATTCAGAGCGTAGGCCTCATCAATGAAGAGGACTCCACCCAGCGCCGACTGTATGACTTCCTGGGTTTTGATCGCCGTCTGACCTGAATACCCTGCAACGAGGGAACTCCTGTCGGCCTCGATAAGCTGACCCTTTGAGAGAAGTCCCATCTTCTTATATATCCCTGCCAGCATTCTGGCGATGGTCGTCTTTCCCGTACCGGGATTCCCCGTAAATACCAGGTGATTGGACATGGTCGCCTTCGCAAGACCTTCTTCCTCACGAAGTTTGCTCACCTTCAGGAAGTTGATCAGCGTGCGAACGTCTTCCTTTACCGTGGTAAGGCCAACCAGCTCGTTCATTTCTGAAAGAAGCTCTTCGAGAGTTCTCGGGTCCTCCTCCGCAGCATCAGCCGCTTCCTCAGAAGCCTGTGCTTCCTTTGGAGCACCTGCCGTTTGGCTTTTAGCTGCGCCCGGAGACAGGCCGGCGACGTTCATGATGTCAGCCGCGTCCATTCCTTCCGTGGATTCAGGCTTAACGCCCGTCATATCGTAGATGGTGTCGTTTATGATCTGCTGGTTGAATTCCCTGCTGAAGTTAAAATCCCTCCCGATATCGTCGAGGAGCTTGTTAATTGAATTCACCTGATCCGTTATCTCTTTTAAATCCTTATCTTTCATTTGAAAACACCGTGATAAATCAGCATTAACGATAGCAATATTTTATCACGGCAGCGTATTTTTGTTAAGGTGGTAATAGCTATGGTATAATGCCAAAGTAAGGAGCGCAAAATGACGGATCGAAGGGCAGACAAAGTAATACTGACAAATATGTGCATGATCGAAGATGGCCTTGGAAATGTAGTGGTTCTTGACAAAGTAAAGGGCGGCTACACCGGACTCACCTTCCCGGGCGGTCACGTTGAAGAGGGCGAGGGCTTCACTCTTTCCATGTTTCGCGAGGCCAAAGAGGAGACAGGACTTGACATTTCGCATCCGGAGCTTACGGGCGTCTACCAGTGGACGGAGGAGGGCGTGAGAAACGTCATTCTTTTGTATAAAGCGGTGGCGGTAGGCGGAGATTTGCAGGGCTCAGAGGAAGGTCACGTGTACTGGGAGCCGTTAGAGGCGCTTAAGAAAAAGGAACTGGCTGAAGGCATGACGGATGTCATTCGCATTATGGAGTCTGACAAAACCGAGTGCCTGAGCGGACACGATGAAGATGGGAACTACTGGGGCAAGCTGTATTAAGTGAGATGATTCGGACAAGCAAAAAGGCCACGAGATCGTGACCTGACCGGGACTTGATTTATAGATTGTCTTTGCTGTCCAAAACCTTACGGATGTTGCTGTCGCTGCTTGTAATATTATCCTTATCGGCAAGAGCAGGTTCTTTGCTGAGAGCTTTTTCCATAGCCGCAACCAAATTCTCTCTAACTTCTGCTGATTCGTTGCCGCTGTCGATACTTTCGAGATATGCATTGCAAACAGGGATCAACTCCTCATCAGGGCTTCCTGTCGGATAACCGCAGAAGAAAAAAGCATCCTGTTTGAATTTTTCATTCTTTACTATTTCAGCGACTAAATCATATAGTTCTTTTTTGCTCAGTTTATCCATAGTGACCTCCATCTAATAACTCTGAATATCATATTACTTAAAAGAGCCTTTGTCAATTGAAGGGTTGACATGACATGAGAATAGTGGTAATTTTATCATAAACATACTGGAATAGTAGGTAATTGGATTATGAACATCAACGGTAAGAGAAGGATCGAGGGAATGGATATGGCATGTCACATGTGTTGCATGTGTCAGATTTTACGTGCCTCCGCAGCTCCCTTGAATTAATCTCCAGGCGATGATCAAAAAGGCGAACGAATAGCGGAAGCATGTGAGTATGTTTCCGTTCTTTTTTTGCAGCACTTGTCCTTGCGATTGACGAATGAAATGAAGTCAGAGCAATGGAATGTGCGCCGTCAGACGGACCTATCCCGATGAAGTATGAATCGCCGGAAGGTCCTCTGTCAAAGGCACAGCGCTTCAGCCCGTGCGAGACCTATCCCGGCGAGAAACGAGCCGTAGGAAGGTCCGCTGCCAAAGTTGCAGGACTTTAGTCCGTGGCAACTTACGGCTGGCGACCAACGACGCAGCACTTGGATGAGTGGTGCCTGACGGCAATGTCGCAGAAACGAACATATGAGGAATATAGACACATGACCGGAGCAGACATAAACAGAATGACAGAGCAGTTCATAGCGCTTTCACGCATGGACTCGGAAAGTTTTCACGAGGAAGGCGTAGCGGCCTGGCTCAAAGAAGAACTAACGCGCATGGGTTTTGTCGTCTATGAGGACGATGTAGGAAAGCATTACGGCTCTGAAGCGGGTAACCTATATGGGATCCTAAAAGGGGAAGGCAGCGCAAGCCCGGTGCTTTTCTCAGCTCACATGGATACGGTAAAGCCCGGAATTGGCAAAGTGCCAATTCTAAAAGATGGTCGTATAGAGTCGGAAGGCGAGACGGTTCTTGGTGCCGATGATATCTGCGGCATAGTCGAGATCCTGGAAGGCATACGAATCGTAAAGGCAGAGGAAACGGAGGGCAAGAGACCTGCCGGAGATATAGAAGTCCTCTTCACCATCGCAGAAGAAGTGTACGGCAAAGGTGCCGCCGTGTTCGACTTTGGCAGAATCAAATCAAAGGACGCATACGTGCTGGACATGAGCGGAGCACCGGGAGCAGCAGCCAGAAAGGCACCATCGATCGTATCCTTTGAGATCGAACTCAAAGGCAGGGCATCTCACGCAGGATTTAAGCCGGAAGCAGGGATAAATGCCCTGGAGGCCGCAGCAAAGGCAATTGCAAGGATCAGGCAGGGCCGGGTGTCTGAAGAATCCACGCTGAACATAGGAACGATTGAGGCCGGAAGAGCAGACAATATCGTGGCAGAAAACTGCCGCTGCACGGGAGAAGTGAGAAGCTTCAGCCATGAAGAGGCGTTAAGCCTTGTGGAGCACGTGAAGAAGACTTTCGCAGAAGAGGCGGAAGCCTTGGGTGCAGAGATTCGATTCACACATACGGTCAGAATAAAGGCATACGAGACAAAAGAGGATGCAAGGGTTTGCCGCCACTTCCGCAGCGCATGCAGGAAGCTGGGACTTGCAGGGGAACTTAAGTTCACTCACGGCGGCAGCGACAACAATATATTTGCACAGAAGGGTATCGAGGGAATAGTAGTAGCAAACGGAATGTACAAGACGCATTCAACTACCGAATACGCGCTAATAGACGACATGAAAACCGGGGCAGAACTTGTAGCAGCGCTTATCAGAGAAAGGCAGGATATTTAGGCCATGACAAGCCGCAAGGAAATTGAGCAGGCGATATACAGCAGGTATATCGCACCCACGAAAGGTAAGGAAAAGCAGTTCGTCGGAGTGGAGTTTGAACTCCCCCTCGTAAACCTGAAGAAGGAACCGGTGGATTTCGACCTGATCCACAGGATGGTGGATGAGTTCATTCCACTCTTTGGATTCACCCAGGTGAAATACGACGATGAAGGGTACATATTCTCCGCCATGGAGCCTGAGACAGGAGACGATATCTCCTTCGACTGCAGCTATAACACGTTGGAATTTTCTTTCGGGAAGGCGGACGACCTGAACGACATACAGGAACGATTCGCCAAGTACTACAGCTGGATAAGCGAGTATCTCAGAAAGAATGAACACGCCATAACAGGCATGGGGATTAACCCCTATGCTGAGTACAACAGCATCATCCCCATTCCCAACGGCAGGTACAGAATGCTGCTCCACCACCTGTGTTCCTACAAGGACTACAGGGAGCAGATGCTGTTCCATCACATTCCTTACTACGGGCTGATAGCCTGCTCCGCCCAGACCCATATAGATGCCAGGGAAGAGGAACTGCCTCAGATGATAAACGTGTTCAACAAGCTTGAACCGCTGAAGGCTTTGCTCTTTGCCAATTCTCCTTCGGAGCAGCCGGAGGGCAAGTACATATGCGTGCGCGATCATCTTTGGCGCGACAGCATGCACGGACTGAATCCGCACAATGTGGACGGATGGGAAGTGGATATTACAAACATCGATGAAATCGTTGCATACATAAGGACAATGAGCCTGTACTGCACGGAGAGGGAAGGCAAGTACATAAACTTTCAGCCGACTCCAATCGATGAGTACTTCGGTGAATGTCAGATTTCGGGAGAGTACTACGAGGATGGTGAGTACAGGAAGATAAGCTGGACACCGGAGCTGAGAGATCTGGAATACCTGAGATCCTTTAAGTTCGTTGATCTGACCTTTAGAGGGACGTTAGAGCTTAGGAGCACATGCATGCAGCCTGTAAGCGAAGCCCTTACGGTTCCTGCATTCCACCTGGGACTTCAGGATAAGCTCAGCGATCTCGAAGGACTGCTTGCAGGCGCAAGCCTCTATAAGCAGGGGTATACGCCGGTGGAACTCCGTAAACTGTTCGTTCGTCAGGATCTTCCGGCATTTGCAGACAGAGGAGAGCTGAAGCGTCTTTTGGAAGGTATCGTGGAATTGTCATACGACGGACTCAAGAGCAGAGGAAAGGGAGAAGAGAAGCTGATAGAGCCGCTCATCGGCCGTGCGGAGAGAGTGGAAAGTCCTGCACACCAGTTGCTCAAAGGCATCGAATCCGGTAAAACCATGGAGGATTATATCAAGGAGTATGGAACGCTATGAGACTTCATTCAGAAGATCAGTACATAAAGGAACATATCAAGGACGGTATGACGGGTCTGGAGCTGGAATCCCACAGAATCGACGGGAATGGCAATCTGGCACATACCAAACACCCTTTCCCGGGAAGCCCATATATCGACAGGGACTTCAGCGAGGCGCAGATGGAGATAAACACACCGCCTGCGGACTCACCGGCAGAAGCCCTTGAATTCTTGGAAAATCAGCTGGCGCTGGTGCATGAGAAGATAGGTGGAGACGGAGAACTTCTCTGGCCTTTCTCAAATCCGCCGATCATAAAGGGGGAAGATGATATCCCTATCGCAAGGTATGAGGGAGACCTGCTGCCCAGCTACTACTACAGGATATATCTTGCGGAGCGCTACGGTAAATACAAGATGACCTACTCCGGGATTCACTACAACTACTCCTTCTCAGAGGAGCTGCTCAGGAGAAACTTTGAGATAGACGAGGAAGCCGGAGCATATGATGGGGACTTCGATGGGTACAAGAATCAGTTCTATCTGAAGCTGGCAGAAAAGGCGCTGGCCTACAGCTGGGTGGTGGTGTCGCTTCTTGCGGCCAGCCCTATCGTGGACAACTCCTTCTACGAACTGGGAAAGTCGGGAGACAGCATCTTTACCGGATTTTCTTCGCTCAGGTGCAGCGAGTTCGGGTACTGGAATCCATTCCTGCCGATACTCTCCTATGAATCCATTGAAGGATACACTGGATCCATTGAAGGGTATCTGGATCAGGGGCTGCTCATACAGGCCAGGGAACTTTACTATCCTGTCAGAATCAAACCGCCTGGGAAGTATACGCTGCAGGCGCTCAAGGATGACGGTATCAGCCATATTGAGCTGAGGCAGGTTGACCTGAACCCGTTCGTAAAGGGCGGCGCAGACATCAGGGACATGAACTTTCTCAAGCTGCTTTTGATCTACCTTGCTTCGGTTGACATGGAGACCCTATCCCAGCAGGATCAGATGCAGGCGCTCCAGAACCACAAGACGGCAGCTCAGTACGACTGGGATATTGCCAGAATCACCACGGCAGGAAAACAGGCAGGAACGCTAAGGGAATACCTGAGAGACTTGCTCACAGATATGAAGGAGTTCTACGCAGATGATAGGGAAGCGCTGGAACTTCTGGACTACCAGCAGAAGAAGGTAGACGATGACGACTTCAGATACGCATCCCGCGTAAGGAAGGAGTACGGAGAGGATTATATTACAAAGGGAATTCACAGAGCTAAGAAGATACAGGAGGCATTCGATGTGTGAATTATTCGGTGTAAGCGCCAGGGAAAGCTTCAGGGTCAATGAGCTTTTGGACGCATTTTATCACCACAGCGATGAACATAGAGACGGTTGGGGACTTGCGGTATTTCGCGGTCACGGTGTTTCCATGGAAAAGGAGCCGGTAAAGGCGACGAACAGCGCGTACCTGATAAGGCGCATGTCCAGGGACATCGAGGCGGCAAACCTTTTCGCCCACATTCGCCTTGCGACCATAGGGAGAATCGAGTACTGCAACTGCCATCCTTTCATCTGGGACGACGAGAGCGGCAGGACGTGGACCATGATCCATAACGGCACGTTCTTTAACGGTTCAAAGCTGACAGGGTACATAGACAGACAGGAAGGAACCACGGACAGCGAAAGATTCCTGCTGTACATTGTTGACGCCATGAGCGCAGCCTACGAGAAAAAGGGCGCTGAACTGACCTTTGACGAGAGGTTCGAGATCATAGACGATATCATCGTTGCGCTGTCTGACGACAATAAGATCAACATGCTCCTATACGACGGAGATTACATGTACGTTCATACCAACTGCGAAGGGTCGCTTTACTGCTGGAGAGAGGACGGCAAGAGGATTTTCGCGACGAGACCCGTTGTAATGGACGGGTGGGAGCAGCTGCCACTCAACAGACTGCTGGTGTACAAAAACGGCGAGATGATACGAGAGGGTACAGTGCACAGCAATTCCTTCAGAGACGAGGATCACGACTATGCACCGCTCATGAGCGCTTTCTCAGAGCTGTAATAGATAAAAGCTATAGCCAGCGCATAAGGAATACGTATAGGACTAAAACAGGTATTTGAACAATATGTATTGACAGTAGGATTTCACGGTAGTATTGTAATAGAGGTAAACCTACTAAACAGATAGGATAATGAGGAATTGAAGATGAGCAAGAGATTTGGAAGCAGGACAACGAAGATGATGACTGAGTGCATGTGTAGCATGTGCTGTAGTTTTCGTGCTTCCAATCGTTGCAGATGAAGTTGAAAGACAGAAACTGAAACGAACTTCGGGAGCACAAAGGTGCTCCCTTTTTTAGTCTCAACTCTATTGCGAGGTCACGGTCATGAGTGAATACATTATCGACATAGAAAAACTGAACAAGACTTTCACAGATCCGGAAGGAAATCCGAGAGTAGTGTTAAACGACATAGACCTTAAGATTGAGAAGGGAGAGTTCATATCCCTTCTCGGACCTTCAGGATGCGGCAAGACTACTCTGCTCAAAATCATAGCAGACCTTGAGACCATCACCGGAGGCAAGGTTCTCGTAGAGGGCATGAGCCCGGAGCAGGCAAGGCGCGAGTACAAATACAGTATGGTGTTCCAGCAGCCAACACTCCTGGAGTGGAGAACGGTAATCGAAAATGTGGAACTGCCCCTGGAACTGAGGAAGGTTCCGAAGGAAGAGCGCAGGAGGATCGCCCAGGAGCAGATAGAGATGGTGGACCTGCTCGGTCACGAGCAGAACTATCCGGGGGAACTTTCGGGAGGCATGCAGCAAAGGGTAGGCATTGCAAGGGCGCTCAGCACGAATCCGGATATACTCCTGATGGATGAACCCTTCTCGGCACTCGATGAGTTCACGAAGGACAGACTTCACAGCGACCTGTTGAGAATATGGGGAAATACGGGTAAGACGATCATCTTCGTCACCCACGATATCAATGAAGCGGCATTCATGTCCGACAGGGTGTGCATTTTTTCTGCAAACCCTGCAAGGCTGGTCAAGGTGCTCGACATCGACCTTCCGAGGCCGAGGGACAGAGGCCTTGTTAAGACGAAGGAATATTTCGATATTACCTCCAGCATAAGGGATTACTTTGAAGGGAGTTACGGGGATGACAGAATCTAATCTTAGAAACAAGAGAACCCTGAGCGTGATCCTTTGGATACTGGCACTGCTGGTAGTATGGGAAGTTGTCTCTCTGCTCATGAGCAACGTGTTTCATGACCCTATGGCAGAGAAGAAGCTTCCGGATCTTCTGACGATAGCAGGATCCTTCAGAGATTACTGGCAGATCATCCTGAGGCAGGCAGGGGTAACCTTCAGCTTCGCCTTCTCCGGATTCGTAATCGGAACTGCGGCCGGGTTCATACTTGCAATCATCATGAGGCTCTCAGGGATCATAGAGAAGATGGCGATGCCGTATCTGCTGGCATCTCAGATGATACCGATTCTGGGACTTGCACCCATCGTATTAGGTCTTCTGAAGGATATCAACGGGGCGAGAATTGCAATCGCTGCATACATCACCTTCTTCCCGATATCTATGAGCCTGCTGGGGGGACTCAAATCGGTTCCGAAGAGCTATCTGGATCTGATGCACTCCTACGCAGCAGGAAACGTGGCCCTTTTCACGAAACTCCTTCTGCCGTGGGCACTGCCAAACCTTTTCTCAGGGCTTAAGATCGCGGCACCCGTTGCCATCGCGGCGGCTATCCTGGTGGATACCCTCAGCGCGAGAGATGGCATCGGATACGTGATTATATATACACTCTACGGTGGCGGCACTGTCGGTCAGTTCTGGCTGGCCATCATCGTAGCGGCACTCATGGGCGTTTTGAGCTTCGCGCTCATATCCCTGGGCGAACAACTATTTCTAAAGAAAAGAAGAAAGGAGGGCAAGAAGCGTTGACAAAAAAGACAGCCGAAACCATCCTGCTGCCTGCAGGCCTCGGGATTCTGGTGGTTATACTGCTTCAACTGCAGATAATACACAAGGCGTTCGGTTTCAATCTATTGCAACTGCCGTTACCGTCACAGGTAATATCCGCCATCATCGAGAGCTTCGGCAAAATATGCTCGGATGCTGTCGTGACCATGGCACCGTCTCTGACCGGTATGGCGATAGGTCTTCTCATAGGATACGGAGTCGCGCTATTCGTAACTATGTGCCCCGGGTGGGGCTATGGAAGTATGATCATCATGACCTTGATCAATTCAATTCCTATCGTCGCTCTTGCACCTCTTATGAATAGATGGTTTGAGACGGACTTTTATGCCAAGCTGGTGGTAATCATCGTGGCTTCATCGGGAGCCATGGCAGTAAACGCATACCAGGGGCTGAACAGCCCGAGCACGGGACTTCTGGAGTTTATGAGAATAAGCAATGCGTCCAAAAGGGACGTTATGACGAAAGTCCTGATTCCGGGCAGCATACCGCAGGTGTTCACATCCATCAAAATCGTGATTCCTGTGGCAATGCTGGCGGCTATCATAAGCGAGTTCTTCGCAAGCGGAACGAGCGGACTTGGTTACATGATCAAGTACTCCCTCAAAGTGGGGAATCAGAAACATATCGGTTGGGCGTACATCGTGGCGGTATCGCTGATCAGTATTGTTATCTATCTCATCGTGTGTCAAATAGAGAAGAGAGCACTCAAGTGGCATGTTTCACAGAAAATATAGCGAATAGAAAAGGAAATAGTTTTATGGAGGAAATAGGAAAATGAAGAAAAAATTTGCGTTATTAGCAGCACTGCTTCTGGCACTTTCATCGCTTTTCGCATTCACAGCATGCGGAAGCTCAAGTGACACGGAAGCGACAGCGGAGGGTGAGCTTGACCACCTGACGGTTCAGTCACTGTGGCTGCCACAGGGCCAGTTCGCAGGCCTTTATACAGCACAGGCTAAGGGCTTCTACGAAGAAGAGGGAATCGATATCGAGATTCTCCCGGGAGGAACGGATGTAACGGCAGAGGACCAGGTTGAAAACGGTGTCGCTCAGATCGGTACGGACTTCTACTCCAGCGTACTCACATATCAGGAAGCAGGCTCCGATTTCATCAACGTATTCCAGACTTTCAACAAGAGCCCTCAGTACCTGGTTGCAAAGAAGTCGGCAGGCATCAATTCACCGGCAGATTTCAAGGGTAAGAAGGTTGCAAACTGGTTCGGCGGAAGACAGTACGAACTTCTGGGACTGGCGAACCTGAACGGACTGGATCCTGATAAGGACTTCGAGCTGGTACAGGAAGACTACACGATGGATCAGTTCATCAACGACGAAGTTGACGTGGCTTCAGCAATGAGCTACAACGAGTACATTCTCCTGCTCAACGACGCAGGCTTCTCAGAGGATGATCTGGTAGTATTCGACCCTAACGAAAACGGATCGGCAATGCTGGAGGACAGCTTCTTCGTAAAGAGAGAATGGGCTGAAGAGAATAAGGATCTCCTGGAGAGATTCATAAGAGCGACGATCAAGGGCTGGGCATATGCATACGAAAATCCTGATGAAGCAGGTCAGATTGCCTTCGATGCAGGCGATGGAAGCAGCACTCTTGAGCACCAGATCGCAATGACGAAGGCAGCAGCAGAGCTGGCAGTTCCTGATGGAGATACTTCCAGAATCGGCGAGCTGAACACTGAAAAGCTGCAGCAGACCATAGACCTGGGCGTTAAGACAGGCCTTATCAAGGAAGCGATTTCCCTTGACACGAGTGTTGACGCTTCCTATTGGGAAGAAGCAACGAAATAAATGAGTTAAGAGTAGTAAAGGTGAAGGAGGTCATGTATGAGAAAAATTCTTGTTAGTGAGTGCCTGTACGGAGGCAGGATCGTTCGCTACGATGCGGGAGACGTTACGGAGACGAACCCTATCTTCGTTGCATGGAAAGAAGAGGGCAGGTTGATTCCGATTTGCCCGGAGGTTTTCGGAGGACTGCCTATACCGAGGCCTGATTCCCAGAGAATCGGGGATAAGGTCAAGACCGGCGCAGGCAAAGATGTTACGCGGGAATACACGCTGGGTGCTGAGGAGACGCTCCGCCTGGCGAAGGAAAACGACGTGGCCTTTGCAATCATGAAGCAGGATAGTCCGTCGTGCGGAAGCAAGTTCATATATGACGGTACCTTCACCGATACTAAAAAAGAGGGGCAGGGATTAGCGGTAGAATACCTGAGAAACGCAGGTTTCAAGGTGTTCGCAGAAGAGGACATCGAAGAGGCAAAGACTTATCTGGAGGAACTTGAAAAGTAGTGTTATTGAAGTAGAGAAAGGAAAAAACAACAATGAGAAATTTAAGTAAGAAGAGAGCAAGCAAGTTAATTGGATTACTCCTTGCCCTGGTACTGGCATTCAGCTTCACTGCATGCGGTTCATCAGGCGGCGGTGACGAAGAATCATCAGATTCAGGCGACAAGGTGATAAGAGTAGGTGTAAACCCTGTTCCACATGCAGAAATCCTTGACAACGCAGTTAAGGCAGTTCTTGCAGAGGACGGATGGGAACTGGATACTGTAGTATTCGAAGACTACGTTCTTCCGAACACTTCACTGGAAGAAGGAGAACTGGACGCCAACTACTTCCAGACTCTCGGATATCTCCAGGATCAGAACGATAACAACGGTCTCCACCTGGCAGCAGTAGCAGGCGTTCACATCGAACCGATGGGTATCTACTCAGAAGAGTACACCGCTTTGGAAGACATTCCTGACGGTGCGAAGATCGGCATCCCGAACGACCCTGATAACGAAAAGAGAGGACTTGAGCTTCTCGTTCAGAAGGGCCTGCTGAACAGCCTGGGTGAATACGGTTCAAGCGATACAGCAACGGCAGAGTCACTGACTGACGACGCTGACGCGAATCCGCACGGATACGTGATCACACCGATGGAAGCTGCAAACCTGCCGCTGGCACTGCCTGACCTGGGTGCAGCAGCAATCAACGGTAACTACGCACTGGGCGCAGACCTTCCTTCAACTCATCCTGCAATCGTAATCGAGGAGTTCGACGATGTAACTTCAGTTGCAAGAACTAACTTCCTCGTAGTTGAGCAGGGACAGGAAGATTCTGAGAAGACTCAGGCACTTGCTAAGGCTATCCAGTCAGATGCTGTTCAGCAGTACATCGAGGATACTTACAAGGGAGCCGTTATTCCTTCATTCATAGATCCACAGTAAGAATATGATTACAATTAATAATGTTAAAAAAGCCTTTCAGGACCTTCAGGTCCTGAAAGGTATGTCTCTAAATATAGAAGACGGCGAAATATACGGAATCATAGGACAGAGCGGAGCCGGTAAATCGACTCTGCTTCGGTGTATAAACGGTCTGGAATCATACGACTCGGGAGAGATCATCGTCGATGGAACTTTGGTATCCGTTGACGACAAAAAGTCTCTCAGAGATCTGCAGAAGAGGATGGGTATGATATTCCAGAGCTTTAATCTGCTGGAAAGACTGGATGTGTTCGACAATGTGGCGCTTCCGATGAAGTTCTGGGGAATTAACCCTAAGTCAGCAGAGAACAAGGAGAAGATTCTCGACCTCATCCGTCTCGTAGGTCTCGAAGAAAAGGTTCACGCAAGACCACGGGAGCTGTCAGGCGGTCAGAAACAGAGAGTCGCTATCGCTCGTGCACTGGTGCTTGATCCTCAGTTCCTCCTTTGCGATGAGGCAACCAGTGCACTTGACCCCGAAATCACAAAGGGTATTCTTGCACTTCTCCAGAAGATCAACAGGGAGCTGGGCATTACCATCGTCGTAGTTACTCACCAGATGGAAGTCGTGAAACAGATCTGTCAGAGGGTGGCCTTCCTGAGCAACGGATACGTGCTGGCAGAGGGCAAACCTGAAGAACTGTTCGTAAGACCGCAGGAAGGCGAGATCAAGACCTTCTTGAGAGAGGAGAGCGCACATCTGCCTAAGACGGGCGTCAACATTCAGCTCTTCTTCATAGGTGAGGGCGGAATCCAGCCTGTTATCACCAGGATGGCAAGAGAACTAAATGAGGACTTCAGCATTTGCTGGGCCAAGATAGAGGACTTCAGGGACAGCGTATACGGAAGTCTCGTTATCAATGTGAAGGATGAAAGCAAAGAGAAGATCGAAGCTTTCCTGGATCAGCATCATACGCATTGGGAGGTGCTCAAGTAATGGGAATATCAACAACGACTGCAATGACAAGCATCATTACGGAAGCTTTCTGGCAGACCCTTTACATGGTCTTCTGGTCCACGCTTCTGTCTGTTATAATTGGTTTCATACCGGCCGTTATCATGACGCTTACAGCACCTGACGGGCTTCACCCGATTAAGAGCGTGTACGAGGTCTTGAGCTTCCTGGTAAACGTATTCAGAAGCTTCCCGTTCATCATCCTTCTCGTAATCGTGATCCCGTTTACGAGGATGGTTGTCGGAACGGCCATCGGAACCACGGCGTCCATCGTACCGCTGACCCTCTCTGCGATTCCTTTTATCGCCAGGGTATTTGAGACAAGCCTCAGGGAAACGAATCCGGGCGTCATTGAAGCGGCAAGATCCTTCGGAGCATCCAACATGCAGATACTCCTGCGGGTATACGTTAAGGAGTCGATTCCGCGCATGTTAAACGGAGTGGTTCTCCTTGTAATTTCCCTCATAGGATACTCTGCAATGGCAGGTACAGTAGGCGGCGGCGGTATCGGTGATATCGCAATCAGATACGGATATCAGCAGTACAGGATGGACTATCTCATCATATGCTCCATCATCCTGATCATATTCGTACAGCTCATACAGATGCTGGGTAACTACATGTACAAGCGGCTTTCGTAAGTGAGGTTAGGAATGGCAGATTATGAACTTTTAGCAAAGCAGACGGCCAGCTTCGCAGAAGCTGAAGCGGACTTCGTTCCGCTTCTCGCCAATGCTTCGGCACTCCTTTGGGAGAGCATAGACAGAATCAACTGGGCAGGCTTCTACCTGATGGATCAGGGGAGCCTGCTTCTTGGGCCTTTTCAGGGCAAATCGGCGTGCATCAGAATTCCCGTAGGAAGGGGCGTGTGCGGCACGGCAGCAGATGAAGACAGAATCGTGAGGGTTGAGGACGTTCACGACTTTCCGGGACACATTGCCTGCGACGCTGCATCAAATTCTGAGATTGTGATACCGATTCACGCAGGCGGCAAGGTAGTAGGTGTTCTGGATATAGACAGTCCGGAGACCTCCAGGTTTGATGCTTCCGATGAGGAAGGACTGGCAAAAGTTGTTGCAGCCATAGAAGAAAAGGGAGATTTTTCAAGACTGAGGGTGTAGAATAATGAGCAGGAAGAAGAGAGCTCTGACAGTGGAAGGGAAGAAATGGATCCCTTCGATACGGGATTGGGCATGGATGATCACCATCGCGTGGATGGCGATAGCAAATGTGTGGAAACCCTTCGGACTCTTCGGGTTCGTGTGCATGTTCACACCGATTATAATAGCGGCTTCAGGGAGAGGCAAGATGCACTGCTCCAGGGTATGTCCGAGAGGATCCCTCATCGGGAAGATCGGCAGTCATATCAATATCGGACTCAAAAAACCCGATTTCATGACATCGAAGAACTTCAGGTTCGCCCTGTGGGCCATCATGATGGGTTCCTTTGCCGTCATGCTCGTCATATTCATTCCGAGAGGGCTCTACGCCACGGGCAATGCGGTGCTCGTATTCATGGAGATCGCAACGGCTCTTGCCATACTCTCCGGCATACTTTTCACGCCGCGAGCATGGTGCACCTACTGTCCGATGGGATTTACCACGGAACGCATAAGAGGAATTACGAGAAAAAGAAGAGCAGACCAGGGAGCATGATGAGCAAAAGAGAGATTCTCAAGTTTTCATTCATCAAATCAATACCGATTATGTGCAGTTATCTGTTCGTAAGTATGGCCTACGGTATCCTCATGGAGGAGGCGGGATTCGACTGGTACTATTCCCTGCTGGTCAGCATGACCGTATATACGGGAGCATTCCAGTTCGTGTTCACTACATTTCTGGCTTCCGGTGCGTCTATACTGACAATCGCGATAACTGCATTTTTCATGAACAGCAGGCAGACTTTTTACAGTCTGTCTTTTGTCGATGAATTCAGCAGGATGGGGAAGCGGCTACCCTACATGATTCATACCATGACGGACGAAACCTTTGCCGTAAACTGTACCGTCGAGCTGCCCGAAAAGGAGAGACACGATGTATTTTTCTTCGTGGCTCTGTTTTCGCGTATCTACTGGATGACAGGAGCCGTGGCAGGAGGCGTTCTCGGTCAGATCATTCCATTCTCCATGGAAGGAATCGACTTCTGTATGACGGCACTCTTCGTTGTAATTTTCATGGATCAGTGGGAGAAGGCAGAACGGCATCTGCCGGCTCTCCTCGGTGCCGGAATCGGCGTCGCTTGCTTACTTGTCTTTGGAGAAAACAGGTTCATGCTTCCGGCGCTCATGATCGTATCCGCGCTTCTCGTGATTTACAACCGCAGGGGAGGTGTGAAGCAATGAGCGTGAGCATCACCTACGTAATAGCGGCCATTCTCATATCCGCCCTCATCACCTTTGGACTCAGGGCGCTTCCCTTCATAGCCTTCAGGGGCGAACGCAAAATGCCGGACTGGATGCGACGTCTGGGTGAGATTCTGCCGGCGGCAATCATGGCGGTTCTCATCATTTACTGTCTCAGGGGAGCGAGAAGCGATTTCACAGGGGTCGGTATCCCTGGAATCATTGCCGTCATTGTGACGGGCGCCAGCTACAAGTGGCGTCACAACACGTTCCTGAGCATCATTGTAGGAACGGCAGTATATATGCTTTTGATAAGATTTTTATGAAGCTAATAAATTGACAGGCCTGTGGATCATGAACTATGAATTGCGCGGGAATACGGTCTCTATGGCGCAGCATGCGAGAATGATGAAGGCGCCTATGATCCCAACGAAGTTGAGCTTTTCTCCCAGTATTGCGAGGGAGAACATTGCGGTCATGACAGGACAGAAACACTGCAGGAGAGCGACGGAAGATGATGATATGGAGCGCATTGCAGCGTTCTGAAGGAAGTAACCGGCCACCGTGCAAAGGATTGCAAGGTAGACGATGATCAGCCAGATTTTTGGCGTTGCAGCGCCCATATGTACGCCGCCTTCATCTGCAATGGCGAGAATGAGCGCCATAAGGGCGGATACGCCGCACTGCAAAGTGGTCAGCGTTACCACGCTCATGCTTTCGAGGGCTTTTTCGCCGAAGACGAGAGCACCGGCTGCTGTAACTGCAGCGACAAGGGCGGCGATTTCCCCGAGGCCGAAGCCTGAAAGACCGCCCAGACCGCACATGAGATAGAGCCCGGCAATGACTGCAATCTGAACAGGCACATGGCGCCAGCCGTATGCTTTGCGATAGAACATGAAGGCCAGGATAGGCGTGAAGACGGTTGCAAGCTGCCTGAGAAAGGCGACGGAAGTGGCTTCCGTCAGGACGAGGGCGATGTTTCCTACCACGTAGGCGAGACCGATGCATATGCTCGGCAGTATCCATACCGTGATGTTTGTTCGCCTGACTTCTTTGAAGAATCCCTTCCTGCCGATTATGAGCAAGAAAAGGAACGCGATCGTATAGCGCACCGTAAGCAGTGAATACACGGGCATGGTTTCGTAGGCAGCCTTTGAAATAGGGTCGCCGAAGCCA
>JAFTHD010000071.1 GCA_017457585.1 Bacillota bacterium
CATGCTGGGCGTATTCGGCGTTTACAAATTCCCTAAGAAGATTCCACCACTCGTAATCGCTATCATAGGTGGTATCGTATACGCACTTTGCCTGGGTAAGACATCGGTAGATTTCAGCGATATCGGATTCTACTTCCCTAACCCGGCCAACTCTATTCAGTACATGATCGACGGTTTCGCAGTAATCGTGCCTTACCTGTCCATCATCATCCCTGTGGAAATCTATAACTTCATAGAGACCATGGACAACGTTGAAGGTGCAAATGCTGCAGGCGACGGCTACAACGTAAGAGAAGCGCAGTTTGCAGACGGAATCTGCACCATGATCTCTGCCATCTTCGGCGGCGTTGTGCCTAACACCGTTTGGCTCGGCCACGTCAGCCTTAAGAGAACGGACGCAGGCGTTGGTTACTCAGTCATCGCAGGTCTCATCCTGCTCGTTGCAGGTCTCTTCGGATTCTTCACTTTCCTCAGCGACCTGATTCCACCTGCCATCGTTGCAATCACATTCCTCTGGTGCGCAGTTGACATGCTTTCACAGGCATTCAGCGTAGTTCCAAAGAAATACTACGCAGCCATCGGTGTTGCAATGGTTCCTTCCGTTGCAGACTTTCTCTACACGCAGGTAACGGGCGCTGCTGGTCTGGCAGATCTTTGGACTGAGACCGTTGCCTCCGGTATTTCCGACTACACGCCTGAAATTCATCAGGCTCTCGTGGATGCCGGCGTAATGTGGAACGGTGTCGCAGCAGTGAAGTCGGGCGCAATTCTCGTCGGAATCCTCCTGGGTACCATGGTTGCATTTATCATCGACAAGAGACTGGATAAGGTTGCCATCGTTGCACTGATCGGTGCTGTGCTCTCCTTTATCGGTATTATTCACAGCGCGCAGATCACACTCAACTTTACCAACCAGTGGGGAATCGCATACGTTATCATGGCAGTCGTTGCCTTCGTTCTTCACCTGGGAAGAAACAGTTGGTGCGCACCGGATGACAGCGTTGCAACTTCTCTCGACCAGTTCGGAGATGAAGACCCGGAGCACCCGGAGTATGCAAAGGAACGCGAGCAGATCGCAGAATAGACAGAATTACAGAATGAAACAAATCGGGGCTGTCCCATCAGAAAAATATCTGATGAGGCAGCCCCTTTTCATGAATGATGATAGACTCTTGCTCTGGTCCGGAACCCTTCGTTACCTTTCCAGGTAGTCCTGCCGAATCCTCTCTGTATAAGCGGCAAAGGCTGACGGAATGGAATAGATACCAGCCAGTTCACCAGCCGATGCCAGGAACAATTCGTGCTTTCTGGGATTTCCGGAGGCGTGCTCCTCCCACTCATCGGCCAGGATTTCCCACCCGGTCATGTGCCATTCCTTATGGGTGAAGATGTGCTTGGCCTTTGGCAGCGGATGAACCTGCACCGCCGAGAAGCCGAGGCCATGCAAATAAGCTGCAAGCTCTGACTCCTGCAGGTGCCCTTCTGCATTAGGGTATTCATATAGACCTGCCAGAAGGCCCTGATCCGGTCGCCTGCGCAGGGCAAGTTTCCCCTGATAGTAAATGAGAAAAACCGTTTTCTTTTCTACCCTACGCTTTGCCTTAGGTGCGGTCACCGGAAGCTGCAGCTCCAGTCCCTTCGCTCTTGCCGTACAGTCTTTCGCCCAAGGGCAATCTTCGCAGTGCGGCGTGCCGGAAGGTGAACAGACGGTGGCGCCAAGATCCATCAACGCCTGGTTAAAATCCCCGCAGCGCGTTTGTGGGAAAACAGAAAGATAGTAGTCAGTAGCCGCTTTCTTAGCATTGCCGGCCTTGATGTCCTGATCGTATCCGGTCATGCGGGCAAAAATGCGAAGCAAGTTCCCGTCAATGGCTGGAATCCGTTCTCCGAAACAGATGGAGGCCAGGGCTGCCGCCGTGTAGGCACCGATGCCCGGAAGTTTCATCAGCTCTGCAGATCTTTGTGGCATTACGCCGTCATGCTCCTCCACGATCTGTTTGGCTGCACGATGGAGATTTCGGACACGACTGTAGTATCCAAGTCCCTGCCAAAGCTTGGTACACAGGTCTTCATCGGCCTCCGCCAAATCCTTGATCGTCGGAAGCGCCTCAAGAAAGCGACGGTAATAGTCCTTTACCGTTTCCACCCGGGTCTGCTGCAGCATGATCTCTGAAAGCCAGACATGGTAGGGCGACGGTTCCTGCCTCCAGGGCAGCGTGCGCCCGTTCTCGTCGAACCATTTTAGCAGCGCGCCAGCCAGATCCTTCGTGTACTGTTGTTCATCGCCCATGACGCAGGCCTCCTCCCCTGGTGTTCCTCATTGAACGTGCTCATCGTTCTATTTATACTATATTCTGAGCAAAAATCCAATCGTCCCCGCAAAATTCAATTTCTTCATTCCCTACGCAAAACGACGCCACCCGGTACAGGTGGCGCCGCGCAGGATACGCTGCCTATTTTGCGCTGATCACGTCCTTTGCCATGTCCAGAAGTTCACTCTTTGACACATTTCCCTTGTTCTCGGTCCATACCTGATATCTTGCATCGCCCATTTCAAAGGTCGTGAACATGTACTCCGTTTCGAGGACATAATCCTCTCCCCAGTAGTTGACGGTAAAATTGCCGGCAGACTCCTTTGCCCTGTCTTCATCCGTCTTCTCGTAATCCTGCGGCACGTACTTGGCACTCTCCTCCGTATACTCGACATTTACTCCCGCGACATTCTTCACATCGCCTGAGCTCGCAGATTCATCTGACGGCGCCTTTGGGATGATACTGAGATTGACCTTATCCCCCGATTCAGAGGCGTACTCTACGGAAAGTTCCTTTCCCTTCGTCAGAACGCTTCCATCCTGCTCCGCCCTGAAATCCCCCAACGTAGCGCTTGCAAATTCATATCCTCCCGAAAGTTCATCCGGAACATTCACATCGTATCCCAGCTTGTCCGTCACCTTTGCAAGATCGTCAAAATCTATGCACTGGGGCTGGGAAGGACTTGAGCCAATGTATGATATCATTCCGTTTGCCGCATAACTTGCCGACGCGATGAGCAGGCAGCACACAGCCGAAAGAACCGCAACTCTTCTCTTCGTAAATCTCTTCTTCATCTTCTCGTCCTCCGTTCTGAAAATCATCTCGTTAACCGCTTTATCAGAAGGAG